>DASSJA010000200.1:0-2638 GCA_035691445.1 Burkholderiales bacterium
AAATGGTATTGAAGCGGCGGAATTTCGCGGGCTCGCGCGGCGGATGAGGCTCAAATTCACCAAGATGCAAGGGGCGGGCAACGACTTCGTGGTTATCGACGGAGTCCGCGGGTCCATCGAGCTCACGCCGCAGCTCGCCAGACGCATCGCCGACCGCCACTTCGGCGTCGGTTGCGATCAGGTCTTGCTGGTGGAAAAATCAAAGCGGGACGACGCCGACTTCCGCTACCGCATATGGAACGCGGACGGCGGGGAAGTCGAGCAATGCGGCAACGGCGCGCGCTGCTTCGTCCGCTTCGTGCACGACCACGGGCTGACGAGGAAGGATGAAATCCGCGTCGAGACGCTCTCCGGGATCATCGCGCCGCGCCTCGAGCCGGACGGGCAGGTGAGCGTCGACATGGGCGCCCCGCAATTCGACCCCGGGCGCGTGCCATTCGACGCCAGCGGCCTGAAGCCGGTGCAGTCGGGGATGCGCTGGCCGCTCGAGGTCGCCGGCCGCGTGGTGCCCGTAGCCGTCCTTTCCATGGGCAACCCGCACGCCGTCCAGACGGTCGCCGATACGGAGTCCGCGCCGGTCGCGAGCGAGGGCCCTCTGATCGAGCGGCACCCGCGGTTTCCGAAGCGGACCAACGCCGGCTACATGCAGGTGCTCGACCGCGCAAACGTGCGGCTGCGCGTGTGGGAGCGCGGCGCCGGCGAGACGCTCGCCTGCGGCACGGGCGCCTGCGCCGCCGTGGTCGCCGGGGTGCGCGAAGGTCTGCTCGATCGCACCGTGCAGGTCGCCACGCGTGGAGGACGATTGACGATACGCTGGGCTGGCGGGGAAAATGATCCAAACCGCTCCGTGTGGATGACGGGGCCGGCCGTGACGGTGTTCGAAGGGGAGATCGAGATTGAAAGCTGACGATGTCGCGCGCTACCTGCGGGAGAATCCGGCGTTCTTCGAAACCTACGCGGACATGCTCGCCGAGATCAGCGTTCCCCATCCTCACGGCGGGCGCGCGATACCTCTTTCCGACCGGCAGATGCTGACGCTGCGCGAGAAGAGCAGGGCGCTCGAGTCGCGCCTCACCGAGCTCCTGCAGATCGGTGAGGAAAACGATGCGATCGGCGAGAAAATGCACCGCTTGAGCCTCGCCCTCCTCGCTGCTCCCGATCTGCAGAGCCTTCTGACCGTGCTCCATCTGCACCTGCACGAAGACTTCGCCGTGCCTCACTCGGCGCTGCGCATCTGGGGCGCGGAGCGCCCGGACGATTCCGCGGAGTTCGGCCCCGTGAGCGAGCAGCTCAAGCGCTATGCCGCGTCGCTGCAGCAGCCCTTCTGCGGTCCGAGCGGCGACGCGGAGACGGCGGCGTGGTTCGGCGAGAGCGCCTCGCACGTGCGGTCGGTAGCCCACATGGCTTTGCGCGACAGGGAATGCTTCGGCATGCTGGCGCTCGGAAGCGAGGACGTGCTCCGCTTCTATCCCGAGATGGGCACCTTGTACCTGAAGCGCATGGGGGACCTCGCCGGCGCCGCGCTGTTGAGGTTTCTGTAGCTGCGGCCGGCGGGAATGACGCGCGATACCCGCCTCGGCTTGCTCGACGACTTCCTCGATCAGCTGGCGCACCAGCGGCGCCTGAGCGCTGGAACCGCGCGCAACTATCGTCGCGCCGTCGAACAGCTTTTCGCGCTGAACGAAGGCGTGCCGCTGGAGAAGCTCGGGCCACAGCATGTGCGCCGCGCCGTGTCGCAACTGCACGCACGCGGCATGTCGGGCCGGACCATCGCGTATCTGATCTCGGGCTGGCGCGGGTTTTTCAGCTGGCTCGCGAAGCATCGCGGCTATTCCCACAACCCTTGCGTCGGACTGCGCGCGCCGAAGAGTCCCAAGGGGCTGCCGAAAGCGCTGTCGCCCGATCTCATGGCCCGTCTTCTCGAAGCCGAGGCGAAGACCCCGTCCCATGTGCGCGACAAGGCCATGTTCGAAGTCTTCTACTCCTCAGGGCTGCGGCTCGCCGAGCTGGTGAGCCTCGACGTCGGCGACGCTGAAGGCATGCTGCGGCAGGCGGAGGTGACCGTGACCGGGAAGGGCGCGAAAACACGGACGGTGCCGGTGGGGAGCAAAGCGCGCGCCGCGATCGAGACCTGGCTCGCGGGACGCAACACCCTCGCCAAACCCGGGGAGCGCGCGCTCTTCGTCGGCACGCGCGGCCGCCGGATCAGCCAGAGCTCGGTGCGTCATGCTCTCGCGCAATGGGCCCTGCGTCTCGGACTCCCGCAGCATGTGCACCCGCACATGCTGCGGCATTCCTTCGCGACCCACCTGCTGCAATCCTCCGGGGATCTGCGCGCCGTCCAGGAGATGCTCGGCCATTCGAGCATTTCGACGACGCAGGTCTACACCCATCTGGACTTCCAGCATCTCGCCAAGGCGTACGACGCAGCCCACCCGAGAGCAAGGAAGAAAGCGCCTGCGGCGGAGAAGAAGCCGTGAGCGAGGCGCCTCGATCGCAAGCCCCAGGAGTGGGGGAGATCCTGCTGCGCTTCACCCAGGTCGGAGTCACGGGCTTCGGGGGCGTCATGCCCTGGGCGCGCAGGATGCTGGTCGAGGAGCGCCGCTGGCTGAGCGCCGAGGAATTCACCGAAGCCCTC
>DASSJA010000201.1:0-9593 GCA_035691445.1 Burkholderiales bacterium
ACCGCGCCAGTCGTATCGTCGAGAAAGCCGGCACCGACCTGCCGTCGATGGCAGAGGCGGTGCTCGCGCTGGAGAAGAGGGAGCGGCACTTCCGCGCCCTGATCGAGATGGCCACGGACATCGTGGCCATCGGCACGGCGAAGGGAGAGTTCACATACGTCAGCCCGTCGATCGAGTCGATTTGCGGCTATGCGCCCGCCGAAGTCCTGGGCAGGAATTTCCTGGATTTCGTGCACCCGGACGACAGGCCGTCGGCGAGCGCGAACCTAGCCGAGCTGCTCCGGCAGCCGGGGAAAATCGCATCGGCGGAATCGCGCTACCGGCACAATGCCGGCCACTGGCTGACCCTCCAGACATCCAGCCGCAACCTGCTCGACGACCCGGCGGTCGGAGGCATCGTCGTGCGCGCACGCGACATCACCGCGCGCAGGCGCGCCGAGGCGGAGCTGGAATTCAAGAATGCCCTCCTCACGACCCAGCAGGACACGTCCCTCGACGCGATTCTCGTCACCGACGAGACAGGCCGGGTGTATTTCTACAACCGGCAATTCATCGACCTCTGGAAGATTCCGGAGGAGCTGCTCGCTTCCGGATACGACGACAAGGCGCTCCAATCGGTGCTGGGGCAATTCGAGGATCCGCAGTCCTTCCTCGCCGGAATCCAGTATCTGTACGCACACAAGGACCAGAAGAGCCACGACGAGCTGCCGCTCAAGGGCGGGCGGACGATCGAGCGGTATTCCGCGCCGATCGTGGCGAAGAGCGGCCAGCATTTCGGCCGTGTGTGGTATTTCCGGGACGTCACCGAACGCAAGGCGACCGAGGAACGGATCCGGACACTGAACGTGCTGTACGCCATGCTGAGCGGCGTCAACCACGCCATCGTGCAGTCAGGCTCGCGCGCCGAGGTCAGCCGGAGAATCTGCGACCTGGTGATCAAGTCCGGCATGTGGCGCGGGATATGGATCGGGTTCGTCGACGACGCGACCAGGCGCATCGTGCCGGAGGCCTGGTCCGACTCGATGGCACCTTACATCGAGCGCATGGTGGTGAGCGTCGATCCTTCGCTGCCCGAAGGCCAGGGCCCGACGGGCACCTCGGCGCGCACCGGCATGCCCTACTTCTGCAACGACGTGTTCGCCGATCCCGCCACCCTGCCGTGGAGAAAATTCGCGGAGAACTTCGGCGTCAATACCGTCGCCGCGGTGCCGCTGCGCCTCGGAGAGGCCTTCGTCGGTGTGGTCAACCTCTACTCGGTGCAGAAGGGGATCTATACGCCGCAGGTACAGGCGCTGCTGGTCGAGCTCGGCGCGGACGTCTCGTTCGCCCTTTCGAACTTCGAGAACGAGCGCCTCCGGCTCGCCGCCGAGACCACGCTTGCGGAAAGCGAAGCCAAGTACCGCGGGGTGGTCGAGCAGAGCATCAGCGGCACCTACATCATCCAGGACGGCAAGTTTGCCTACGTGAACCCGTATTTCGCCGAGATTTTCGGCTACCAAGCGAAGGAGCTGGTCGGCTTGCCGTTCGAGCAGCTCGTGGCGGAGCCCGACCGCGAGCGGGTGATCGAATCCCTGCGCAGGCGATTGGACGGAGAGGTCAAGAGCCTGCAATACACCTTTACTGGCCGGCGCAAGGACGGAGCGTTGATCGACATCGGCGTGCACGGCACTGCGGCGGCCTACGGCGGCAAGCGCGCCGTCGTCGGCCTGCTGCAGGACATTACCGAGCGCCGGAAGGCCGACGACCGTGCCCGGCAGTACCTGATCCAGCTGGAAAAGGCGATGTTCGGCACGATCGACGCGGTGACCGCGATGCTCGACCTGCGCGACCCCTACACCTCCGGCCACCAGCATCGCGTCGGCGAGCTCGCGGGCGCGATCGGCGCGGAGCTCGGTCTGAGCGAGCACGAGGTGAAGGGCCTGCGCGTGATCGGGCGCATCCACGACATCGGCAAGATCTCGGTGCCCGCCGAGATCCTCAGCAAGCCCGGCAAGCTCACGCCGATCGAGTTCGAGATGATCAAGTCCCACTCGCAGCAGGGCTACGACATACTCAAGTCGGTGGATTTCCCCTGGCCGGTCGCCGAGACCGTCCTCCAGCACCACGAGCGCCTCGACGGCAGCGGCTACCCGCGCGGGCTCAAGGGAGACGCGATCTCGCTTTCGGCGCGCATCCTCGCGGTCGCCGACACCGTCGAGGCGATGGCGACGCACCGCCCCTACCGGCCGGCGCTGGGCACCGAGGCAGCGCTGAAGGAAATCGAAAAGGAGAGCGGCCTGCGCTACGACGCGAGTGCGGTCGCCGCCTGCCTGCGCCTGTTCCGCGACCAAGGCTACACCCTCGGTAAGTAGCCATGCTTAGAACTGCTCTCATACACGCCCTCGGCCACGCAGGATTCCTCCGCCACCGCGCCGCTTTGATCGCGATCCTCGTCTGCGGCGTCGCGCTCTCGATCGCGGCGTTCTTCGCGATCAGCAGCCGCGAGCGTGAAGTGGTCCGACTCACCTTCGAGCAAAAGGCGCAGATCAACGCGGCAGCCATCAGCCTGGCGATGGAAATGGGCATGGAGTCGGTCGAGATCGCCGGCGCGCTCTTCGATCCCGGAAACCGGATCACCAAAGCCCAATACCAGCTGTCCGGGGAACGGGCGTTGGCGCGCAACCCCGCGCTGAAAGCGGTGGCGTGGACCCCGCTCGTGCCGAAGAACGCGCGCCGTGCCTTCGAGGCCGCGGCGCAGAAGGATCACCCCGGTTACCGCATCCAGGAGCTCGACGCTCAGCTCAAGCTCGTTCCCGCGGGTGAGCGCGACGAATATCTTCCCGTCCTCTATACCGTGGACCGTGACGGGACGGGCCAGAGGCCTTTCGGCATGGACCGGCTCTCGGTCGTGAACAACCGCGGCGCGCTGGAGCGCTCGCGGAGCTCGGGCGAGGCGACTGCGAGCGGACGAATCCGGATCACCAACGGGCAGTTCCAGGGCGACCTAGGAGTGACCCTCGTCCGGCCGGTGTACCGCAGCGGCGTGCCGCTCGAGACCGCCGATCAGCGAGGGCAGAATCTCCGCGGATTCACCGTATCCGTCGTCGTGGTTCGGAACCTGATCGATAACGTGCTGAAGCGAGTCGGCTCCCAAAACATCCGCGTGGTGCTGTACGACGAGTCGGCTCGCGAAGGCGAGCGCTTTCTAGCGGTGTGGCCCGATCTCGCGCAGAAGGATCCGGCGCTGACGGAAAAGGCCGCTCCCGGGCTCGAGCGGCGAGTAAAGTTCAAGGTGGGCGACCGCGACTGGCTCGCGGTCATGACCCCCGAGGCGGGAAAGCCGGACACCGCCACGTCCTGGCACGCCTGGGCGGTCGCCGGAACGGGGCTGCTGTTCGCGCTCCTCCTCGCGGTCTACGTGGAAACGTCGCGCCGGTACGCACGAAATATCCAGGAGCAGGCGATCACCGATTCGCTGACCGGCCTTCACAACCGGCGCTTCCTGTGGGAGTGGCTGAAGCGCGAATTCCTGAGGGCGGAACGCAGGAGCTCGACCATCGCCGCGATCATGCTCGATATCGACCATTTCAAGCGGGTCAACGATACCTTCGGGCACGAGGCCGGCGACCTGGTCCTCAAGGAACTGGGAACCCTGCTCAAGCGCAGCGTGCGCGGGACAGACGTCGCATGCCGGTACGGCGGCGAGGAATTCGCGCTCGTCCTGCCCGAGATCTCGATCGAGAACGTGCGCAGAAGGGCGGAAGCGATCCGGGTCGCGGTCAAGCAGCTCGCGCTGGAGTACCGCGGTCAATCCCTGGGACCCATCGCCGTCTCGCTCGGGGTCGCGGTTTTCCCCTTTCATGCCCACGACGGGGATTCGCTGTTTCGCAGGGCCGACGAGGCCCTGTACGAAGCGAAGGGAACCGGCCGCGACCGGGTGGTCGTTGCTGCCTCGAATCCGGTGGCCCCTCAGCCTCCGGTGCCGGAGCAGGCAGACCTGGCGGCGGCCTAGCTCGCGAGGTGCCCCGCCCTACAGCGTCGCCCCGGGCTGAGCCAGCGCCTTCTCGGAGAGCTGGGCGACGATCCAGTCGTAGGCGTCGTCCACCGAATCGGTGCGGTGCACGAGCTCGGTGTCCTCTAGGTTGATGGTGCCGTGCCGCGCCAGAGCGTCGAAGTCGATGACTTCGCTCCAGTACCCGGTGCCGAAGAGCACGATCGGCATGGGCTTGCTCATCTTGCGCGTCTGCACCAGCGTCAGGAGCTCGAACAGCTCGTCCAGCGTACCGAAGCCGCCCGGAAACACGATCACCGCCTTCGCCAGGTACGCGAACCAGAACTTGCGCATGAAGAAGTAGTGGAAGTGGAAGGAGAGCTCGCGAGTGACGTAGGGGTTGTCGAATTCCTCGTTCGGGAGGGAGATCGTCAAGCCGACGTTCAGCCCCTTCGCCTCGGCCGCGCCGCGATTGGCCGCCTCCATGATGCCCGGTCCGCCGCCGGTGCATACGACGAAGCGGCGCTCCACCCGGTCGAGCTCCTTGGACCACGTCGTCAGGCGCGAGGCGAGCTCGCGCGCGGCTTCGTAGTAGGCGGACATCTTGAGCGCCGTCTGCGCGCGCTCCCGATCCTTCCCGCCTTTCGCGTTGCGCAGCATTTCCTCGGCGGCCTCGCGCGACTTGATGCGCGCCGAGCCCATGAACACGATGGTGTCGTCGACCTTGTGGTGGTCGAAGCGGCTCCTGGGTTCGAGATACTCCGACAGGATGCGCAGCGCCCGGCCGTCCCTGCTGTTGAGGAAGCCCGGGTTCTGGTAGGCCTTGGTTCGGGCGCGCTTGCGTTCGGTCATGCGTGCATGTTACCCGGCCTTGGAAGTTGCTTCCCGGGTCGATATCGGCTCGCCCCGCCCCGGGTTGGCGTACCATGTGCCGTTCCTTTCCGAGGCTCCACTCATGAGCGCACCCGCACAACCCCCGGCGAACCAGGACCTGGCGTCGCGGATCTACGTCGAACTGGTCGGCCGCGCCTTTCTCAGGGCCGACAACGCGGCTGTGATCAAGCCTGATGCGGTCGAGCTGGCCAGGCTCAGCATCCAGCTCGCCGACACCTTCCGCAGGGTGGAGCAGGCGGCCAACGCGGCCGCGGCTCCGAAGAACGTCGGCTACAAGGTCGACCTCGCCGACATGGCGAAGTGGGACAAATAGCAGCGATCGAACCGATACCGTCAGCTCAAGGGAGAACACCATGAAGCGCATACCCGCCGGGCTTCTGCTCGCCCTCATTTCAATGCCACTCGCTGCAGCCGAATACATGGAGAAGACCCCCTTCCAGCTCTCGCGCGCGTTCTCGCCGGGGGTGATCACCGAGGGCGGCAGGATCGTCTGGGTCGCCGGACAAACCGCGACGCGCGACAACGACGGCAAGGACATCGCCAACAACTTCGAGGCGCAGGTCAGGCAGGTGTTCTCGCAGATCGACCAGGTGCTGAAGCACGCCGGCGGCAGTCTCGCCAACGTGGTGCAGATGACCGTCTTCATCAAGGAGTCGCGCTACGGCGACCGCTTCGTCGAAATGCGCAAGGATTTCTTCCACAACGGCAACTACCCGGGAAGCGCGCTTATCACGGTGACCAACTTCGCGCGCCCGGGTATCGAGATCGAGATCCAGTCGGTGGGCGTGATCGGCGACCGCTGCTCCGGCGACAACCCCTGCTCGGCCGAAGGCCAGGCGAAGAAGCGATAAGGAAAACGCCGAGCTACGGCATCGCCTGACGCTCGGGTGCGCGCTCGCTCAAGGTGGGCTTGAGGGCATCGTAGAGGAAGTGCCCCGCCCGCCACAGCGTGATGAGGCGCGCGCTCCAGGCGAGCGCGAGCTTGGGCTGCATTACCGCGATCGCGGTCACCGCGGCGACGACGAGATAGGGACGCGCGCGCAGCCATCCCGCCCAGGCGATGCCGCGGTCCGCGACCGCGAGGACGCGGTGGCAGGCGGCGAGCTCGCGGGCGACGGTCTGGCGCTGCGAATCGGCTTCGGCAACCAGGCGCGCGCGGCGCTCGAGGATGTCTTCGAGCGCGTTCATTTTCTCTCCAGCTCCTTCGCGTCCTTGCGCAGCTCGGCGAGGGTCGCCGCCAGGAATTTGGGCCGCTGCCTGATCACCGAGCGGAGCCCGAGCAGCGCCACGAGCGAGCCCAGAGCGAACAGCGCCGCGATCACGCCGATCGCAAGCAGCCGGTTCGAGTCCCAGAAGACCACCACGACGAGGAGCACCAGCAGCACCACCGCGAGGCCGAGACAGAACGCGGCGATGACCGCGAGCACGGCGATTTTCGCAAGCCGCGCCCTCTCCTCGTCGATCTCGCTCGCGAAGATCTCGATGCGCGTCTGGATGAGCGCGATGAAAGTCCGCGCCAGATTGCGCAGCGATTCGAGCAGGCCTTCGGCGCGGCCGGTATCGTCCGCCATGGCGGGGCGCTAGCGGCGGCTGACGAGGAGCCCGAGAGCGACGCCTGCGAGCACGGCTATCCCGACGGCATGCCAGGGGTGCTCGCGCACGTAGCCGTCGGCCGCACGCAGGCTCTCGCGCGCCTGCTCCACCGCTTCCTCTCCGAGCGGCCCCAGCTTGAGCTTGGCCGACTCGATCGTCTCGCGCATCTTCACGCGCGCCGCGGCGGCCGTTTCGCCGGCCTCGCCCACGGTCGCGCGCAGGAGCGCCTCGGCGTCGTCGAGGACAACCCTGAAATCGGCGGCGAGTTTCTCCGCGGTGACTTCGCTTTCGTGCATAAGTGACCTCTCGGGCCGAATTCTACCGTTTACGATATCGCTCCATGTCCCGCCCGCGCCGCGCCAGGACTCCCCCGCCGGGAAGGCGCGCGCGCGCAATCCGGACCTCGATCGCGCGCGTTTCCGCACGCGTCGGGCGCGGGCTGCGCCTGTTCTGGGCCGCGCCGGTCGCGGTGCGCATCGCCGTCGCGGCGGCCGCGCTCCTCGCCGCGTGGGCGGCGACGAACTGGCTGGTCCAGACGGTGCGCAAGCCCTCCGAGGTACTGTTCCCGGTCGGCAAGGCGCTGGTCAAGACGCCCGCGCGGACCTGGCGGGAGTACGGCCCGCTCTTTCGCGAGCACTCGACCCCCGTCGTCTCCCCCGAGCTCCTCGCCGCGCTCGCGCAGATCGAGGGCGCGGGCAACCCGGTGGCGCGGCCCCGGTGGGGCTGGCACTGGAGCTGGAATCCCTACGAGCTGTATCGGCCGTCCTCGAGCGCCGTCGGCATGTTCCAGATCACCGACGCCGCATTCCGGGATGGAAAGCGCTATTGCATCCACGACCACGCCGTCGCCGCGGATGGTCCCTGGTACGACTTGAGCTCGTGCTGGTTCAACGGACTGTATACGAGAGTCGTTCCGAGCCACGCGATCGAGATGACTTCCGCCCTGCTGCACCGGAGCGTCGTGGGCACGCTCGCTCGCCGGAGCATCGCCTCGGCCACCCTCGGGGAAAAGCAGGATCTCGCCGCGGTGATCCACCTGTGCGGGGCCGCGCGGGGCGACGCCTTTGTCCGCCGCGGCTTCCAGCCGGCAGCCGGCGAGCGCTGCGGCCCCCAGGATCTCGGGGGCTACCTCGCGCAGGTCAATGCGCTCAAGCGCAGGTTCGCGGCGCTCGCCGCGGCGGATTGAATCCCTTCGGGAGCGCCGGAGGCTACTCGACGTCCACCTCGAAAGTGCGCGGCCATTCAGGGCGTGTCTCGAGGGTGAAGTACACCCTGCCGATCTCGCGGCCGTCGGTGGTCTCCACCTGGACCTTCCATTCCCCGGGCTGGTAGTTGGACTTGAACCCGTAGCCGCGAAAACCCTCGGCGCGCCCGCCGACGATCTTGATGGGGATCGTGTCCTGCAGCAGCCAGCCGCGGCCCTCGTCCTTCCAATACCAGCGCATCTGCACCTGGTCGGAGAAGCGCGTCGGCGAGAAGATGCGGAAGAAGACGTACACCTTGTCCCCGGGCTGGGCGGCGAACTCCTGGTCGCCGTGCTGCCACACGCGCCAGATCGGCCGCTCGTGGCTCAAGCGGTATTCGTCTCCCGTTTTATCGACCGAGTGATAGACGCCGATGAAGGGGATCGAGAGCGGCACCGGCGGGATCAGCCTGACGTAATAGAACACCAGGAATCCGACCAGCACGCACCCCAGAGGGACGAGCATCTGCCTGCGCGCGCGCCGAAAGAGATCCGGCTTCCTCTTCCTGATCCACCACGCGACCCCGATCTGCGGCACGCAGCCGGCGAGCATCGACGCGAGGAACACGGTCACGCCGATCGAGCCGACGAAGATGGGCACCACGTTCGCCGAGAAGCACAGCGTGCACAGGGCGAGCAGCGTGAACTTGAACGGCAAGCCCATCGACTTGACGCGCTCGGACTCGTTCGCCCACAGCAGGAGCACGAGGAAGACCAGGAAACCGAAGGACACCAGCAGCGAGGCGCTCTTGAAGAAGAAGATCGTGTAGACGTTGAGCAGCGTTCCCAGGAAGAAGTGAACCAGCGCCGTGCGGTACCGGTAGTACCCGCGCTTGAGGAAGGGAAGACCCGCGGGGTCGATCTGCGCTCCGCCCTCCTCGAAGAACATCTGAGTCAGCGCGGCCAGGATCACCGCGATGTACGCGACCTGCTGGAGGATCGCGTGCCAGGAATCGACGCGGTCGACCATGGTGATGTCGAACACGAACCCGCAGACGAACGAGAGGACCGCGATCCTCCGCTCGTTCTTCTCGTAGTAGAGCCTGAGGCGCTCGATTCTGCCCAGGGAGGGTGCCGCGTCGCTCATGCCTGTTCTCTCGCCTTCCACGATTCCAGGAGCTTGCGCGCGAACACCGTGCCGAGCGCGTCGTCCTCGTGCATGAAATACACGAAGGCGCACTCCAGGCGCAGCGCCGCGATGCGTCCGGCCCATTCGGCGAGCTCCGCATCGTCGTAGTGGGTGCGCCGCAACCGCAGGTAGCCGCTGGC
Organism: Burkholderiales bacterium; assembly: GCA_035691445.1. Lineage (GTDB taxonomy): Bacteria > Pseudomonadota > Gammaproteobacteria > Burkholderiales > SG8-39 > VBDM01. The sequence goes on from DASSJA010000201.1 coordinate 8,970, forward strand.
GGCGGTCGCGACCACCGGTGGCGAATCGCCTTCGTCGGTGTCGGTGTAGCACAGCATCGCGCCCCTGGCGCGCAGCGTCTCGTAGACCTCGTCGTCCCGCCAGGAATCGTTGCGGAACTCGAAAGCGGCGGGACGCCCCGCGGGCAGCAGCGCGAGGAAATCGCGCAGCCTAGGGAGATCCTTCTTCAGGAAGGGCGGCAGCTGGAACAGCACGGGCCCGAGCCTGGCGCCGAGCGCCTGGGCGCGCCGGAGGAACTCGGCGACGTGGGACTCGCACTCCTTCAGGCGCAGCTCGTGGGTGATGCGCCGCGGCGCCTTGAGGGTAAACGCGAATTGCTCCGGAACCTCTTCCGCCCAGCGCGCGAGCATCGCCTCCGCGGGCATGCGGTAGAAGGTATTGTTGATCTCGACCGTCGAGAAATGCCCGGCGTAGTAGCGCAGCATCTCCTTCGCGGGATGCTTTTCGGGGTAGAACTTGCCCAGCCACTCCTTGTAGGAAAAGCCGCTGGTTCCGGCGAGCAATTGCGTCATGGGCGGAATTGTCCGGCACCCGCGTGCGAAAGAGCAAGCTAGAATCTCGCGCATGCCCAAAACGAAGCGCGTCGTTCTGGCCGACCCGTCGGC
>DASSJA010000202.1:0-3120 GCA_035691445.1 Burkholderiales bacterium
CGCGCAGGCAGGCCGCATGCGACAACAGGGAAGAATGTGGGTTCTTCTCCCGAAGGAAATGAAGCCCGCTTCGGGCGGCGCGGCGAGCCCTTGAGGCTCAAAACTCTTCTGCCCTGCTCCTACTTGTCTACCTCGCCTATAGCCTTGATCAGCTCCTCGGGCCGCGCGCCGACTATGCGCTGCCCGCTGGTCGCGAAACTCGTCGGCGTCGCCCTCACTCCGAATCTCTGACCGAGCGCGAGCCACCTTTCCACGGGCGCGCTGCAGCTCATCGCCGACTCCGGCTCCTTTCCGTTGAGCACGAAATCGTAATAGGCCTTGGCCCGGTCGGGGGCACACCAGATGGCACGCGCCTTGTCTGGCGATTCCGCGCGCAAGATGGGATAGAGGAACGTATAGATCGTGATATCGTCCTCGCGCAGCAGCGCTCTGTCGAGGTTCCTGCAGTAGGGACAAAACGGGTCGGCAAAGATGGCGACCACCCGCTTCCCGGTGCCCCGCACCTGCTTGATGGCGAGATCGAGCGGCAATTCCTCGAACTTTATCGCCGTGAGTTTTTGCTGCCGCTCCTCGGTGACGTTCTTCTGCGTGCGGGCGTCGAGAATCTCTCCCCTGAACACGAAAGTGACCTTCTCATCGGTATAAAACAGCGATTCTCCGACTACGACCTCGTACAAACCGGCGTAGGGCGTTCGCACGACGCTGTCGACCTTGATTCCGTCGAAGTACGCCTCGACGCCCCGTTTGACCGAGGCCTCGTCGGCCAGCGCGCTTCCGGCGAACATCACCGCCACGAGCACAGGGAGCAGCCGCAGAATCATGTTGGTTCCTCGTGAGGGAGTCCCGCGCCAACGGCGGTGGCGCGACGCGCAAGCAGCGTCTTCAGGACCCCGTTGGAGTTCGTGAGGTTCAGTCCGAGATTGCGGATCCATCTTAGCATTCGATCGTCCGTGTGAAATAGTCGGAACAAGCCGCCGGTGAGCCAGCGCAGCGCGAGTATATCCTCTGCGCGCGCGCGCTCGAAACGCCGCAGCAGGAGCGGATCCCCCGGATCTGCGGCCCCGCGGACGAGATCGGCGAGACAGTGCGCGTCGCCGAATCCGAGGTTGATTCCCTGCCCGGCGAGTGGATGAACGACGTGCGCAGCGTCCCCGATCAGGGCGATCCTCCCCAGCGCCAGCCGGTCGGACGCCATGTGGCCCAGCGGAAAGACGGCCGCCGGGGTGACTGGTTCCAGCGCCCCCAGGGTCCCGCGGCCTGCTTCGCTCACCCGCCTGCACAGCGCCGCGGGCGCAAGGCCGAGCAGCTCGCGCGCGTGCGCCTGATCGGTAGACCAGACGATCGATATGCGCTGGCCGGGCAGGGGGAGATAGGCGAGCACGCCGTTGCTGCGGAACCATTGATGAGCGATATTGCGATGCGCCCGCTCGCACGCGAAGTTCGCGACCACGCCGAGCTGGTCGTAGCCTTCGCGGCGGACTGCGATGTGCGCCGCGTTCCGGACCCAGGAGTCGGCGCCGTCCGCGCCGATCACCAGCCTGGCCCGGGCGACCCCTCGATCGAGGCTGATCTCTACGCCGTGCGCGGCCTGATGCAACTCCGACGGCGCAGCGGGACAGAGAAGCGACAGATTCCGCTGGCGCTCCAGACGCTGCCATAGCGCGTGGTGCAGCCGCCCGGATTCGACGGTCGCGGCGAGCTGCGGCACGCCCGACTCGTAGGCGGAAAAATCGAGCCGCGAGCGCTCGTCGTCACCGTAGATGCGCATATCGTAGATCGGGGTCGTGCGCTCGGTCGGCACGCCCTGCCATGCTCCGGCGCGCTGGAGAAACGCGATGCTCGCCGGAGTGAGCGTGTAGACGCGCGAGTCCCATTCCGGAGCCGGTTCAGGCGGGGCCTTGCGCTCGATCAAGGCTACCCGGTGCGCCCCGTCGGCGAGCGCCGCCGCCAGGCTCGCGCCGACGAGCCCGCCGCCGACGATGGCGATGTCGAAGTCCATTGGCAATTGTACTAGTGTCTTCCTTGACATGTATCTAATGCAAAACGGATAATTTCCGGTTTCGTGGCGAATTAGCTCAGCTGGTTAGAGCGACGGAATCATAATCCGCAGGTCCGGGGTTCGAGTCCCTGATTCGCCACCATTTCCTTTCAGCGCAGGGCCATGATCCTTCGCCACTCCGCCTGTCTCGTCCTCCTGCCGGTGCTGCTGGCCGTCCCTGCTCTCGCTCAGACGCGCCCCACGCCCATCCCCGAGGATTCCAAGCGGGGCTACGTCCGCCACATCGACGAGATGGTCGTGGCCGTGAACGACAAGCCGATGCAGCTCGCGCCGGGCGCGCAGATCCGCAACCAGCAGAATCTGATCATCGTGCCGACTGCAATTCCGCCAGGCGGGGCCTGGGCCGATTATGTCTTGAACGCCGATGGACAGATCTTTCGCGTCTGGCTGCTCACGCCCGCCGAGCTCGCTCGGCCCAAGCAGGACGCGGCGGGGAGCTAGCGTGGCGAAGAAGCTCTTCATCCGGACGTTCGGCTGCCAGATGAACGAGTACGATTCCGACAGGATGGCGGACCTGTTGCGCGCGGCCTGCGGCTTCGAGACGGCGGATCGGCCCGAAGACGCGGACCTGATCCTGTTCAATACCTGTTCGGTGCGCGACAAGGCGCAGGAAAAAGTCTTCCACGATCTCGGGCGCGTCAAGCACCTGAAGGAGGCGCGGGGCGACGTCCTCATCGGGGTGGGCGGCTGCGTGGCCAGCCAGGAGGGCGCGGCCATCGTGGCGCGCGCGCCATACGTCGATCTGGTCTTCGGGCCGCAGACTCTGCACCGGCTCCCCGAGTTGATCGACGCGCGGCGACGCTCGGGCCGGCCGCAGGTGGACATCAGCTTTCCGGAAATCGAGAAATTCGACAGGCTCCCGCCGGCGCACGTCGACGGGCCCGGTGCCTTCGTCTCGATCATGGAAGGCTGCAGCAAGTATTGCAGCTTCTGCGTGGTCCCCTACACCCGCGGCGAGGAAATGTCCCGCCCCTTCGAAGACGTGCTCACGGAGATCGCCGACCTCGCCGAACAGGGCGTGAAGGAAGTGACTCTGCTGGGCCAGAACGTCAACGCCTATC
>DASSJA010000203.1:0-2146 GCA_035691445.1 Burkholderiales bacterium
CCTCACCGCCGCGGCGGACGAGATGACCTCGATGTTCCGCGGCTACGAGGTGGGCGCGGTCGACTACCTGATGAAGCCGGTGGTGCCCGAGATCCTGAAATCCAAGGTCGCGGTGTTCGTCGAGCTGCACCGCAAGAGCGAGCGGCTGCGCGAGTCGGAGGAGAAGCTGCGCCGGCTCGCGGCTCATTTAATAAGCGTCAGAGAAGAAGAGAGAGCGCATATTGCGCGCGAGATCCACGACGAGCTCGGCCAGGTGCTCACCGGCCTGAAGATGGAAGTGGGCTGGCTCGCCCGGCGCCTGCGCGAGCCCGAGCTGGTCGAGAAGACCGACTCGATGGCGAAGCTGATCGACTCGACGGTGCAGACGGTGCGCAAGATCGCCACCGGCCTGCGCCCCGAGATGCTCGACGACATGGGCCTGGTCGCCGCGGTCGCCTGGCAGGCGAAGGAGTTCCAGAAGCGCACCGGCATCCGCTGCCGCGCCAAGCTGCCCCCCGAGTCGGCGAAGCTCGACATCGATCTCTCGACGACGCTGTTCCGCATCTTCCAGGAGATCCTCACCAACGTCGCCCGGCATTCGCGTGCCACGCGGGTCGACATCGATCTCGCGATCGACGCCGAGCGCGTCGCGCTCGAGGTCGCCGACAACGGCGTGGGCATCGCCGAGGCCGACCGGCACGGCAAGAAGTCGCTCGGCCTGCTCGGCATGCACGAGCGCGCCCTGCTCTTCGGCGGCGAGGTGCGGATCAGCGGCACCGCCGGACACGGAACTCGCGTCTCGGTCGCCATTCCAATCCGGAGAGCCGCCTGAACGCCATGAAAGTCATCATCGCCGACGATCATCCGGTGGTCCGCCAGGGGCTCCGGCAGATGCTGGCGATGGAGCAGGACCTCACCGTCGTGGGCGAGGCGCGCAACGGGCAGGAGGTGGTCGAGCTGTCGCGCCGCGTGCCCTGGGAAGTCGCGGTGCTCGACTACAACATGCCGGGCAAGAACGGCCTGGAGCTGATCAAGGAGCTGCGCCAGCGCTACCCCGGCCGCGCGGTGCTGATCCTCAGCATGTACCCCGAGGACCGCTACGCGGTGCGCGCGCTCAAGGCGGGCGCCGCGGGCTACCTCACCAAGGAGAGCGCGCCGGAAGAGCTGGTGAGCGCGATCCGCAAGGTGGCGAGCGGCGGGCGCTACGTGACGCCCACGCTCGGCGAGAAGCTCGCGCTCGAGCTCGAGGACAACCGCGGCAAGCCGCTGCACGAGACGCTCTCCGACCGCGAATACCAGGTGATGTGGATGATCGCCTCGGGCAAGACGGTGCGGCAGATCGCCGACGAGCTGTTCCTCAGCCCGAACACGGTGAGCACGCATCGCACGCGCATCCTGCGCAAGATGAACATGAAGTCGAACGCGGAGCTGATGCACTACGCCATCGCCCACCACCTGGTGGACTGAATTCGGGGTCGGAATTCGGGGTCAGGGTCGTAATTCGACTAAAGTTGCGCGCCGCCGCGAATTACGACCCTGACCCCGAATTCCCCGAATTCAGGATGTAGTTGAAACCACTACAGGCGCGCGGGGCTCCGTTCGATACCCCGCGTAGGGATTCCCCCGTAGCATCACGCACTTAGCCCAAGAACAGCGGCTGGGGAATTCCATGGAATCGATCCACGCAGGCCTGCAGATGATGCTCGATCGCGGCGAGCTGCTGAAAGCGCTGCGCGCCTTCCGGCGCGGCGACTTCAGCGTGCGCATGCCGCTCAACCTGAGCGGCGTCGACGGCGAGATCGCGCAGGCGTTCAACGACCTGGTCGAGCTCGAGGAAGCGAAGGCGGCCGAGATCGCGCGCGTCGCCGACCAGGCGGGCAAGGAAGGGCAGATCCGCGTGCGCGTCAGCCTGCCCGGCGCGACCGGCGCCTGGGCCGACCAGGTGGACGCGATCAACCTGCTGGTGAGCGACATGGCCTACCCGGTCAGCGAGGTCGCGCGGGTGATCGGCCAGGTCGCCAAGGGCGACCTTTCGCAGAGCATGATGCTCGACGCCGAAGGACGGCCGCTGCGCGGCGAGGTGCTCGCGCTGAAGAGCACCGTCAACACGATGGTCGACCAGCTGAACGCCTTCGCCTCCGAGGTGTCGCGCGTGGCGCGCGAGGTC
>DASSJA010000204.1:0-2239 GCA_035691445.1 Burkholderiales bacterium
GGCTCACGGTAACATTGGGCGAGCTCGCAGACCCAACAACGCATCGCTCGAGGAAATCGATCGTGACACAGCTGCCCGGCAACAAGGAGCCGACGCTGCGCGTCGTGCCGATGCCCGCCGACGCCAATCAGCACGGCGACATCTTCGGCGGCTGGATCATGTCCCAGGTGGACATTGCCGGCAGCGTGCTCGCCGCGCGGCACTCCCGGGGGCGCGTCGCCACCGTGGCGGTCAACTCGTTCCAGTTCAAGCAGCCGGTGTTCATCGGCGACGTGCTTTCCTTCTATGCCGAAATCATGCGCGTGGGGAGTACCTCGATTACCGTCAACGTCGAGGTGTACGCGCAGCGCAATCCCAGGGAAATCGAGACGGTCAAGGTGACCGAGGCGACATTGACGTACGTCGCGACCGGCCCCGACCGCAGGCCCCGTCCCGTCCCGCCCCTGCCGAATCCGGACCGATGACCGACCGGCCCCAGGCCGCCCGCGGGCAGGTCGCCTTCGCGGCGCTCCGCCACGCGAGCTTTCGCGCCTATTTCCTCACGTCTGCGGCGGCGATGATGGCCGACAACATCGAGCACGTCATCAGCTATTGGGTGATGTACCAGAAGTTTCACTCTCCCGCGCTCGCGGGGTTCGCGGTGCTCAGCCACTGGCTGCCTTTTCTCCTGTTCTCGGTGTACTTCGGGGCGCTCGCGGACCGCCACGACTGCAGGCGCATCATCCAGTTCGCTCTGGTCCTGTTCATGGGCGTGTCGCTGGCGTGGGGATTGCTTTTCCTCACCGACACCATCCGACTGTGGCACGCGGTGGTCCTCCTCACCGTGCACGGGATGGCCGGGGTGATCTGGGGGCCGGCCACCCAGCTCCTGATCCACGATATCGTCGGGCCCGAGCAGCTGCAGAGCGCGGTGCGGCTTTCCGCGACGAGTCGTTATCTCGGCCTCTTGATGGGCCCCGCGGTGGGCGGCGGACTGATGCTGCTCCTGGGACCGCCGGCCGGCATCCTCGTCAACGCGCTCATCTACGCTCCGCTGTTCCTGTGGCTCTGGAAGGTCCCTTACGACGGCCACCGGCGCCAAACGCCGGGCACGCTGCGGCGCTCAGCCGGCGTGGCCGATACGATCGCGCTGCTGCGCGAAGTCTCCGTCAACCGCAGCATTTTTTCAATGATCCTGCTCGCGGGAGTTTCTTCGCTCTTCGTCGGCAATGCGTTCCAGGCGCAGATGCCCGAGTACGCCCACGACCTCGGCACCGACGACACGGGAGTGCGCTACAGCATCCTGCTGGGCGCCAACGCCGCGGGCGCGCTCACCGGCGGCCTCATCCTGGAAAGCAGGGGATTGCTCCAGGCGCGTCCGCAAACGGCGATCGCCTTCACCCTGATGTGGTGCCTGGTCATCACGGGATTTGCCGCGGCGACGAACTACCCGCTCGCCGTCGGACTCATGTTCATCGCGGGGTTCCTCAATCTCGCGTTCAGCGCCATGTCTCAGACGCTCGTACAGGTCCACGCTCCCGCGCCGCTGCGCGGCCGCCTGATCGGGCTGTACAACACGGCCAACAACGGCATGCGCGCCTTCAGCGGCGTCACCGTGGGGCTGGCGGGCAGCCTCATCGGAATCCACTGGTCGCTCGCGCTCTCCGCACTGGCGCTTCTTGCGACGACATTCGGTCTATGGGCGTTCACCGTGCGCTCCGCGCGCTAGCGCTTCGCGTACTTCGACAGCTCGAGCTTGGCGATCGCGTTGCGGTGCACCTCGTCCGGCCCGTCGGCGAAGCGCAGAGTCCTCGAATAAGCGTACAGGTAGGCAAGCGGGAAATCTTCCGACACGCCGCCGCCGCCGTGCGCCTGGATCGCCCAGTCGAGCACCTTGCAGGCCACGTTCGGCGCGAGCACCTTGATCATCGCGATCTCGCCGCGCGCGGCCTTGTTGCCGACGGTGTCCATCAGGCGGGCGGCCTTCAGCACGAGCAGCCGCGCCGAATCGATCATGATGCGGCTCTCGGCGATGCGCTCCTGGGTTACCGTGCGCTCGGCGACCGGCTTGCCGAAAGTGACACGGTCCAGGCTGCGCCGGCACATGTGCTCGAGCGCGCGCTCGGCGACGCCGATCAGGCGCATGCAATGGTGAATGCGGCCGGGACCGAGGCGCCCCTGAGCGATCTCGAAGCCGCGACCTTCTCCGAGCAGCATGTTCGACGCGGGCACGCGCACGTTCTCGAGCGCGATCTCCATG
>DASSJA010000205.1:0-20642 GCA_035691445.1 Burkholderiales bacterium
AATTGCGTCCGGATCGGCGGTGCGCGCCTGTCCAAGGGTAAGGATCGTCGCATCGAGACGGTGCGGAAAGGTCTCCAGAGCCCGTGCAAGCAGACCGCGCGCCTCCTGCGCTCTGCCGTCCAAGGCGAGAAAGACGGCACGTCGCACCACGACGGCATTGGCCGGCCAGCAGCGCGCTACGCGCCCGCTCATCGCCAGCTTGTCTGCAAGGTCGCTGCGATCGAGCGGCACGCCGATCACTATCCACAGCTCTGCCAGAGGCGCCATGAGACCGTGTGTCAGCTCCCTCATGATTTCCGCGTCGCGATGCGCCTGGGGGGCAGGGGTCAGCGTGAACGTCGTTCCGCTGATGCGTGTCATGTCCAAACGCACGTAGTCCCTGAGGGTCAAACCCAAAGTGACCAAGAGCGCGGCGCACATCGCCGCGGGGGAAAGCGATCCCACGCGAGAGATCGCAGGGGAACGCATGTCGAGCTTTGCACCCACGCCGACCAGAAGCGCGGTAACGCCGAGGAAGTGCGCGCTCCACAGCGGAAACTCGGTCAGGGAATGAATCATCTCGATTCCAGCCGCTGCGATGATCCACCAGCACGTGACCTGCCCTTCCGTCCAGTAACGCCGGGCCGTCCGCCATCCCCAAACGCCCAGACCCCCCAGTGCCAAGACCGTGCCCACCAGTCCGCTCTCGGCAAGGAGATGCAGCGGCAGATTGTGCGGCGACGTCCAGACTTCGCCGCCCCTCGTGAGCGAGGGATCAAGGCCTGACTCGAACGCGGCGCCTGCGAACTCGCCGGTGCCGATCCCGATCAGGGGAGCGCCGACAAACACGCGCAGGGCGATCAGCGACGCTTTCAGGCGCGATGCCGCGAATTCTCCGGGAGAGGCGAGTATGCGATCGAGAGCCCCTTCTGATCGGCCGAGCTGGAACGCGTCGTTGAGCCACGGAACCGCGAAATACGCGACCAGGGCCGAGGCCGCGACACCGCAAGCGGCGATCTTCAGGCGCTGCGCCTGTGCTGCCTGTGCACCATCCTGGATGCGCACGGCCAGCAGGCCGAGCACCGCGTACCATATTGCGTAAAGCACGGTCCCACGGGAGCCGGACAGCGCGCCGCCCAGGAGGAGCAGGATCATGGCCGGCACGGCATACGAGGTTCGCACACGGGCGCGTACCCACAGGAGCAGGAGTGCGCCTTCTCCCAGGGCCAGGTAGTTGGCATAGAGGTTGGGTTGCGAGATATTTCCGTAGGCGCGGCTGCCGTGCAGCTCGGCGATGACATCCGCGAATGGCTTCGTGTGGCCGTAGAACTGAATTGCGCCGGCCAGCGAATTCAACAGGGCTCCGACGACCAGAAACGCGGCGAGCGCCATGGTCGTGCGTTCGACGCCGAGCATCGCTGTCAGGCAGGCTCCGAGCCGGATCATCAGCACGGCGTACAGGACGTACAGCGCGGCGAGCAGGGGTAGCTGGTAATAGGGATGGCCGCCGCTCGCCGCCCGGGCGGCGAGAAACACAGCCAAGACGATCAGCCAGCCGGTTGGCGCCGGCCAAGGTACGGCCCGCGCGTCTCTCGCGAGAACCAAGGTCAGCGCCGCGGCGACCCCCAGCGCAGCGGCCAGCCACTCGGGGAAAAAGCTCAATAGGGGCTGCTGGTGATACGGCAGCAGGAACGGTACCAGACACATGCTCCCCGCGAGCAGCAGGCTCGTTGCTGGACCCGAGGCTGTCTTCACTGGGAGTGGGCCGGAAACGAAAAAGCCCGCGCGAGCGGGCTTCCGCGGTCGCGACGACCGGCTAGTAATTCTTGCAGAGCAGGTACTGATTCACCCCGGTTTCGACGTACCCTGTGGCCGGGCTCGCGGCCGTGGCCGGATTCGCGGTGGTCTGCAGTTGCGCGCGGACTTGCCCCGTGGCCGAGTTGCTGTCGTCCGTCTGCGTGTCCACGGCGATAGCGACCTTGTCCGGCACGTTCGATGTGCACACGATCAAGGCGGTGAATCCCAAGCCGTTGGTGCCCACCACGGCAGACTCCGCGCCGATGATGCCTCCGGTCGCATTCTGAGGCGGCGTCCCGCTTCCCGTACCGACGGTCAGGCCCGGCACGAATCCGGCGATGCGCAGATGCTGCCAGAACAGATTCGATTCGGCTGCCGCGGCCGGAGCACCCCCCGAACCGGTCGTGTCGTTTGCGTTGTACAGACCCGCAAGGATCCCGTTGCCGTTGCCGCTCGCCGGGGCCTGAGTCGTCCAGCGCGTCGTGGCATTGGGGTCGTCGCCGGGAAGGGCGCGGTAGCGGTCCTGATACGAGGTCACCGCCGTGGTGACGCCGTTGAAATCGTTGATCACGTTCTTGATCTTGGCCTGGGTGATCATTTCCTGGCCTTTCAGGATGCCGCCGAGCAGCAGCCCGATAATGACAAGCACGATCGCGATTTCGACCAGGGTGAAACCGGCCTCGTTCGAGTCCCTTCCGTTGTACGCAGATGCTGTTGTCATAAGACCTCCACGGCGCCGAAGTCTAAGTCAATCGGCAGAAACCTGCACGAGATCTGGCGGCAACTCAGCCCGAGCTCAGAAGTTCTTGCACAGCAGGTACTGATTCACTCCGGTTTCGACGTACGCCGTTGCGTTGGATGCCGGGAGCGTAGCGGGATTGGCAACGGTCTGCAGTTGCGCTCGGATCTGGCCGGTCTGCGGGAAGGCGTCGTCCATCTGCCCGTCCACCGCGCTCGCCACTTTCTCCGGCAGGTTCGAGAAGCATACGATCGTGCTGGTGAAGCCCAGGCCGTTTGTGCCGACCACGCCGGACTCCACTCCGATGAGGCCACCGGCCGCGTTCTGCGGGGGCGTCCCGCTTCCGGTTCCAACGGTCAGGCCCGGCACGAAACCCGCGATGCGCAGATGCTGCCAGAACAGGTTCGATTCGGCCGTTGCCGGCGGAGCGCCGCCCGGGCCGCTGACGTCGTTGGCGTTGTAGAGGCCCGCAATGATCCCGTTGCCGTTGCCGCTGGCCGGATTCTGGGTGGTCCAGCGCGCCGTGGCGTTCTGGTCGTCGCCCGGGAGGGCGCGGTAGCGGTCCTGATAGGACGTCACGGCCACGGTAATGCCGTTGAAGTCGTTGATCAGGTTTTTGATCTTGGCCTGGGTGATCATCTCCTGGCCTTTCAGGATGCCCCCCAGGAGCAGCCCGATGATGACCAGCACGATCGCGATTTCAACCAAGGTAAAGCCGGCCTCGGCCGAATTCCTGCTCATCTTCACAAAGGACGAACGCATCCGATCCCCCAAACACCTGCTTGCCTAAGATTGATCAGAATGTGCAAGAAATGTGCCGAGGAACGAGCCCGGGCGGGGGTTCGCAATAAGCCGATTCGGCGTCTTTTTTGTTGAATATTGGACACTTACGACGACTATCTGACACTTTTTATTGGTTTCTTTGCCGGGTTGGTGGGTGCCGTCCGTGCCTCCAGCGCTTTCAAGCGTTCCTCCAGGAATCTCAACTCAGCAGGGTCTTTGACGGCCCCGCTCTGGAGATACCCTCCGATGATGATCCGAGCGGTTTCCAGCTCGTCCATGTCTTCGAGAATGAAGATCTCCATCTGCCTTGCCCAGAGGGGAACGTCCTCGGCGACCGCGTAGCGCTGAATCGCTTGCGCGTAGCGGAGCGCCAGCGGCAGATCGTGCAGCCTGTGCTTGGCGATGGCAGTGGCGTTGGCGAGCCAGGGCCAGCGGCGATTGGGGTCGAGCAGGAACTGCCGGTAGATGAATTCGAGCATGCTGCGCTCCTTGGCCTCGATGGGTACCTCGGCATAGAGCCTGCTCGCGGCGAGCAAGGGGTATTGGGCGCGCGGATCCAACTTCAGAATCCTGGCGAGCCAGGCTTCGAGCCGGCCGTAATCAAGATCGCGATAAGGGACCTTGCTGCCGGATTGATAGTCGAAGGCCTGAAGGTAAAGCATCAGTACCTTGGCGAGCGCCACGGGATCGCCGAAGCTCGCGAGCCTGAGCACGGCGATGTTCGGTGCCGGTGCCAGGTCTTCCGCGGCGGCTCGATGCGGAGGAGCGATCGCCTTCAACGCGATCTGCGCGGCGATTCCCACGGCGAGCAGCGCCAGAACGTGCCGCGGCACCGCGGTCATAGGTCGTTGTGACATCGCCTCAAAAATTCTTGCGGTACAAGTCGAAAAGCGCCGCGGAGCAGATCAGCACGAGGTAGAGGCCGGCCTGGCCGACGACGGAGGCCAACGTTCCCAGGGTCGGTGTCGACCCCAGCAGCCAGGTCGTCTGCGTCATGCCATCGAGCCCCGGCAAGATCAGCGCGATCAGCCGCACAACCAAATTCACGACGCGGTCGGCTACGGTGGCGTCGTGCAGCGGCGCGCCGGCTATGATCTGCATGGCGGCCATCGACCGCGACAGCAGGTAGAAGGCGGCGACCGCCGCGAACGCGGGGACCACCTGCGCGAAGGACAACACGCAAAACAGGCTCGTCGCCGTAACGATCAGCAGCTCGCAAATGAGAGATGCTGTCCAGACGGCGAGCCCCTGGGCATTCGCGAACGGCGCCAAGGGCAGCGCGCTGAGCAGGGCGAGGATCAGGCAGACCATGGAATAGCCCGCGAGCTTTCCGAAGAAATATGCCGAGCGCGGCACCGGCAAGGAGAGCAGCAGCTCGGTCACCTTGTCGTTCGCCTCGCGCACCATGCTCGTGATCACGAACACGGCGACCATGAACACGGCGGCAACCCTCAGCGCGGCGGCGAGCAAAGCGGTCTGGATCTCTCGAGACTCGGTGATCGCCACCTGGCCCAAGAACTGGGCAAGCCCGAAAGCGGTCACCACGATTACCACGGTCAGCCACACGAGGCGGTTTCGAACCGCCTCGAGGAGGGTGGTTCTTGCGAGCGAGGCGACGATAGGCATTGGGCGTGAGATACGATCTGGGTGCCGGTTTATCAAAAGCTGGCACAATACGTGCCTATGCGAGGGTAAGTCCAGGGGGAAGGTAGCGCAAGTCTGCAGAGACCTCCCGATTCGCCCGACAAGATTCAGGAGATCATGCACGTATCTTGAGGGCGCTGCCCTGCCTCCATATCGACCTACAATGACCGCCGCATGACATCGACCGCGCTAGAAATGTCCCAGTTGTTCGTCGCAAAGTCGTGGCGAGGCTTGTTCCTGGTGATGCTGGTCTCCCTGCACTTCGCTGCCATCTGGGGCGCCGAGGACTTCTGGGCACGGGGCTTGATGCTCGCCCACTTCGGGCTGTTCATACTCTGGCAGCCGTTCATGCGCGGAGAGCACCGGCTCACTTCGTCGCAGATCGCCGCGATCGCCGCTATCGCGCTGGGAACGCTCTATTTCCTCAACTGGTGGCTGCTCGCTCTGTGGGTGAGCGTTCTGGCGGGAATCGTCGGCGGCAAGGTATTCCTTTTTCAGGCGCGCTGGCTCCGGCGCTTCTATCTCGTCGTGCTCCTGTACCTCGTTTCGCTCCTGCTCGTCTGGATCGTTCCGAACAGCTTCATCCAGGTCCACTTGTCCATCGAGGTCGAATTGCTCGCGCACTACGGGTTGCCCATCCTTTTCCTCGTGATGGTGGCGATCCCGGCCGAGACCGATTCCGCCGAGACGCCCCAAGTCGTCGACTTTTTCTACGCGGCGATGATCGTGCTGCTGCTGATGGCGCTCGCGCTGGGCAGCTTTGCCTTCATGACCGTGGGCAAGGTCGACTACATTACGGCACTCTCGCTGACCACGCTGATCATCGCCGGCGTGCTCTTGATACTCTCGTTTGCCTGGAACCCTCGCGCCGGATTCGGCGGCCTTTCGGTGTACTTCTCCCGCTACCTGCTGTCGATAGGCCTGCCGTTCGAACGGTGGCTGTATTTTCTGGCGGAGCTGTCTCAGCTCGAGACCAAGCCCGAGCGCTTCATGAAGGAGGCGTGCGTTGGCCTCGCGCGTCTGCCGTGGGTGTCCGGGGGCTTCTGGCACACCGCGGGAGAGTCGGGGGACTTCGGCAAGGTTTCGAAGAACTCCGTTGAATTCACGAACCAGGAAATCCACCTGCGGGTTTTCACCAAGCTGCCCCTAAGCCCGTCGCTCGTGTGGCACTTTCAGCTGCTCGGGCAGCTTCTGGGCGAATTCTACGTTGCGAAGCAACGCGAGCAGAAACTGCAGCAGCAGACATACGTGCAGGCCGTTCACGAAACCGGCGCCCGCATGACGCACGACGTGAAGAACCTGTTGCAGTCTCTCAACGTCCTGTGCGCGGCAGCGGAGCGCGACGCTGCGCCCGACGCCGGCGGCGAATTGTCCGCCCTGATGCGGCGACAGCTGCCTGCGATCACCCAGCGCCTGCAGCAGACGCTCGACAAGCTGCAGAAGCCGGACGCGAGCAACGGCCGGTTCGTCAAGGCAGACACCTGGTGGGAAGGGCTTCAGAGAAGCTACGCAGGCCGCGGCGTCGAGTTTTCGCACGAAGGGTCCAGAGAGGCGGTGATGCTCCCGAAGGAGTTGTTCGACTCCGCTGGCGACAACCTGCTGCAGAACGCGCTGCGAAAGCGAAGGTTGGACGAGACCGTGAGCATACACGTGAGCTTCCGCTGCGACGACGCCATCGAGTTTTCCGTCTGCGACAGCGGCGTGCCCGTAGCCACCGAGGTGCTTCGCGGACTGATGAGGGGCCCGGTGCCTTCCGACACGGGATTCGGAATCGGCCTCTATCAAACGAGCAGGCTGGCCGAGATCTCCGGATTCTCCCTGCAACTGCGCGAGAACGACCCGGGCCGGGTCTGCTTCAGTCTGCGCGGAGAGGTACGCCGCGGCGCGCGCGGGCAGTGATCGATGCGCGGCGTCCTCGCCGCACCCCCCCCCAGCGGATTCAGGGCAGCTTGCCGGCCGCGACCATTCGCGCGATCAGCGCGTTGGACGTAATCATCACGACGATGTCGTCGAATTCGCAGAACGCCGGTCCCGCCCCGTCGTTGCAGGGCGAGGCGGCTTGCGTCGGAGGACGGCTGTAGAAGGTGGTGACCCCTCCGGGCGCGCCGGTATGCGTTGCGTTGGCGAGTTCATCGGCGCCGACAGGCGCAGGAAGGATTGCACCCGAAGGCGTATAGGCGCCCCTCCCGTTCTTGCCGTGGGAGATGATCACCGCCGGCAGTGCCAGGCCGATGGCGGTGGGAGCGTGGGTACCTTCGTTGCGGTTGTTGACAGTGAAGCTCCCTTGCGAGCAGAGGGCAAAAGACGATTGGGTCGGAGCGGGTACGGGCGCAGTGCAAGGAGGATTTTGCGCCGCGGGAAAAGTGTTCTGGGTCGTTCCTAATCCTATTCCGTCGGCAAAAATGGGGGATACCCAGTAGGAAAAACGCCGGCTCCAACTGTCGGTCTCGGGCACACCGAGCGTGGTCCAGGGAACCACGCCGAAAGAGTTGGTGCACGCAGCGGTACTCGGGGGTGGAAGGGTGGTCGGCGTGAGCTGCTCCGCACCGGCGGGTCGACCGGCTGCGTCGGTTCCACCCGCCGGGATGGTTCCATCCGCCGGGCAGGGAAGCCGCCCGTTCGCCTGGGCAAATCCGATGATCGCCTCCCGGACCGAGTCCAAGCTGCGCCGGGTGTCGGCTGTGTTGCGCACGTCGATCTGCGTCGAAAGCGGGAGCAGGGCGCCGGCGATCAGGAGGGCGATAATCGCCAGCGCCACCGCAAGCTCGATGAGCGAGAACCCCTTGTTCTTGCTCATCGCGTCTGCCTCAGGGGGCGACGACCACGACCCGGTCGTTGATCGTGGTGGGAGCACCCGCCCGGTGCTCGAAGATCAGGTCCGCCGGCGTGGTGTTCTGTCCTTCGAGATAGTTCGAAAGGGTCGCACTCGGGCGAGACTGGCCGTCCAGCGCGCGGCCAGCCAAAATCAGGATCGCCTGTTTGTTGTTCGTCGGGCCGGGAAGGTTGTTCACGGTCAGGCACGTGGGCGCGCCGGGCGGAGGGTTGCAGGTGCCGCCGCCGCCGGGAGCAAAGCCGGAAGACATCGCGTAGTAGGTCTGGCGGTACCACTGGTTCGAAAGGAACCAGGCGATATTCGGGTTGGTGGTCGCCGGGTTGGTCAGACGAGGCAAATAGCCCGGAGGTGCCGGAAGCTGAAAGGTGATCGTCGCCGCGTTGAACATCTCGGGTGCGTTTTGCAACCGTCCGATATAGACGAGGGCGACGCCGCCTGCCGCCGCCGCGAAGCTCAATGACGGCACGACCGAACCAATGGAGCTCCAATGGCCGTACGGAGGACCGTTGTCCAGCGTCGGGTTGCCGTTCCCATTGAGGATCATTACATTCTGCGCAGCCGTGGGAGACGCAGGTGTATCGGCAAACGCCATGCTCGCGTTCGTCAGGAATACCTGCAGCTTGATGTCAGCGCGGTCGTTACCGTCCGTCCCTGGGTAGGTGAACGCGCAAGTCACGGTGAGAGGCGGAGGAGGCGAGCTGATCGAGCAAGTCGTCGGGTTGGGAGAGATTGTGTCTGGGGGAGAGTACTTCGTCCCATCGTAATGTTCCGTGCCCGACCCGACGATGCTCGCGACGCTGGCGCTTGCCCAAGAGAAGGTCGCCGTGTTCGTCACCGGGAGCAGGCCCATCGTCGTCTGAGGGGAGGATGTGCCCAGATAAGCGCCCTGCGCGACGGCCGGCGAGGCAAACGGCACCGCGAATGGGTAGGCACCCCACTTGCTGAAATAGTCCTGGAGCAGACCCTTGACGTCGCGCGCCATATTCGCCGCCACGACAGGTTCGACGACAGCCATGAGGTCGGCCTGGGTGATAACTAGCAGTCGATCGTTGTTGACATCAGTGGGCAGTCCTGTCGACGTGAAAGTGGCGTAGGTGCCGCTGTCGAATTGTTCCAGGTAGCTCGCCGGATCGTTCAGGTTCGCCGGGCTGCGCACCTGACCCTGGATGGCCTGACCGGGGGCAAACACAATGGCGACGACATTGTTTGCCGGAGCCGATCCGATGACCGTGAGCTGTCCCGAAGTCTCGCTGTTGATGACGTTGGTGTATGACGGCGTATTTTTCAGAAAATTGGCCGATACTGCATACCAAAGCCTCTCTCCACTGGCATCGCGCAAGTCGTCTGCGCCGATCGTCTGCCACGGGAACCGGCCGACTCGCTTGAGAGCTGTGTCGCAGGGCTTCTGCGGAAATTCGTGGTCTTCGGCTATGCCGTCGTTGTCCCTGTCGGGGCAGGGAAGCGCTCCCGGCTGAAATGGCGTAGCACCGCCCGTGTTCTGCCACTGCTCGTTCGCCGCGTAAGCGATGAGCGCTACCTTCGCTTTCCCGAGCGCGTCCATGTTGCGCTGCTCGCGGTCGTTGGACAGATCGGCAGCAGTGCGGTTGAGGGCGCTTGCGATCAGGAAGGCGCTGATCAACGCTGCGAGGGCGATGAGCGCGATCAGCGCAAAGCCGCTCTGAACCGACGAGGCTCGTCGGCGATGTGCCACGGGCTTCACGGCGAGTGCTCGCGGCGCTCGGGGGGAGTCTCGACGCTCCCGGCGACGGGATCCTTGATCTCGCCGCGGACCTTGTCCAGCGTCTGCCCGATCTTGAGGCTGATCGAAGGCTCGCCCTCCGCTCCGGGCAGGGTCACTCTGGCCGGATCGTGCGGTTTCCTCGCGTTCGCCTGCGGAACGCCGTTGATCCAGGTCGTGCTCTTGCCCGAGGAGCGTGATACCTGGCCGTTGGCCGTGACCAGGCTGTCGACGACGGTGGTGGCCTCCTGGATGTTGGCCTGGCGGCGTCGGTCGAGATCCTGGCGTTGCTGTTCCGTGAAAAAGAGGCGCCCGAGAGTCTGACCCGCTGCGGGCCCGGTCGCGACCGCGAGCAGAAGCGCCACGGCCCAAAACCGTCCGTTACCCTTCGATGCCGCATCGCGTCGCATGGGTCGGCTCAAGCGGGCTTGACCCCTTTTATCGAGATTAGGTCGACCTGGCATTCGGTTCGCAGGCGGGGTTGCAGCGCCGTTGAGCTCGGTGTCGCGCCGGGCGCTATCCGGGCCACGGTGCAACTCCGAACCGACACGTGCGCCTTGATGTTTGCCTGCAGGTCCGCCAGGAAATTCAGAAGATCCCCTTCATGCAGCAGCAGCATGTTGAGTCTCAACCGGCTGACCACGAATTCGGCCGGGCCGGTTGCGGCGAACCCGGGATAGTCGAGCGGTTTCTGCGCTTCGAAGTTGTATCGTATCTCGAAGAGCTTCCGCTCGTTCTTGATCTTCGCTATCGTTTCGATCCAGTCGAGCCGGCTCTGCTCGCCGATGATGCCGTGCTGGCGCATCTGCTCGTAGTACACCAGGTCCTCGCGGATCCCGCGTTCTTCCTCCGAGACTCGGGAGACCCGCTCCTGGGCGGCAACGCGGCTCAGCCTGGTCGCGTCCTGCGCCGCCCTGGCCGCATCCAGGTAGTGGCTGCTCGTGATCAGGCAGGCCGCGCCCAGCGCGAGCAATGCGATCGCCGAGGCGAGCGGCATGCGCAGGCGCTTGAGATCGTCGCGGGTGACGTTCATGTCCCGAGCCGCTTGACAAGCACAACCGAGAACTGCGGCACTTCCTCCCGCCGCGCCGCCCCGATATCGCCGCTCAGGCTTTTTTCCGCGTTGATGTCGAACGGCAATTGCGTTCGGGTCACTTCGGTGCCGGGCTGCTTGCGCAGTGCGTCGGTGAACTGGTTCACCAGGGCAGTGACCGCGCGGAAATCCGACGCTTGCTGCACGACAAGCTTTCCGGAAATCTCCACCGTCTGGACAGGCGACTCGGTCGCCGCCACACCAGTTTGCGACGCGGGCTGCGCAGACGGCGCGCTGGATCCTTCCCGCCCGGCCGCCGTTTTCGCTCCACTGCCGAACTCCCAGTTGATTCGGTCGATTTCGATCTGGGGCAGGGCCGTCACGGCTTCGCTGATCTCGACAAACATCCGACCCGGGGAGACGCTCTGCCGCAGGAGCGCCCGGTAGTTCTTGACGACGGCTCTGAGCGTTTCGCTGGAGACCGGCGTCTTGGGAAAGCGTGTCTGCAGGCGGGCGTATTCCTCGGTTGCGCGGACTTCCTGCGTGCGGTTGTTCCGGGTCTGCTCGTTGAGCTGGTGGATGTCGAGAAGTCTGACCACCGAGAGGAGCAGACACAAGCCGAACGCCGCCGCTCCGGTAGAAAGCAGGGCGACGCGCGCGCGCCATAGATGATAAAAGCGCCGCAGAGCGCTGTCGGCATGCTGTTCGCTGGGCGGGTAGGCAGCGAGCACGTGCAGGAACAGGCCTTCGGCGAGCGTCCCGTCGGGCGCTGACCTGAAACCCAGGCTGCTGGAGACCTTGTCCAGATCGTGAATGTGGAATTGCAGCCGGGCCGAGCTGATGCACGCCGCGTCGTACAGGGCTTTGTGCGCGTGCGGTGCGAGCACCAGGACGTCGAGCGCGGGCGCCTCCCGCGGGAGGATGCGCGAATTGAGGAGGTATTGCTGGATTCTCAGGGACTCGGCCGCGTAGTCCTGTGCGATCGCGCGTGGGTCGGAGAAGTCCATGCGACCGAGCCGCGAGAAGCGGATCCGGCCGTTCTCGATGTAAGTCTGCCGCAGCCCGGCCTGTTGCAGGCTCACCATCAGGTATCGCCCGCCTCGGAAGCCGAGACGCTTTCCCATCTGGGCCGCTATGAGCGCCACCGAGAATACCCCGGCTACGCGGGCGCGGTTCGAGCGCAAAGCCTCGAGCCAGGGCTGGAATTGACGCGTGTTCGTAAACGACATGTAGAGAACCCGTTCCTCGCGCCGGCCCGCATGGGTTTCCGACCCGAGCGAGAGCGGAAGGGCGAGCGACGCATCGCGATAGCGCTGCGTGAGCTTGCGCGCGAGCAACGCGCGCCGGTCCGCTCCGCGCACATAGGGTATGTTTTCCTGGAAGAAATCTTCCTCGACCACGTCGGCGAGCACGTAGAAGAGGCTTTCGGGGGCGCCGGCGACGTATCGGGAGAACTCGGCGACGCCCGCCTCGCTCATTTCGAAAACGCCTTCCTTTTTCAGCTCGCTCTTTTCCCACAGGTAGGCAGTGACCCCCTGGGAAGTGAGATAGCAGAGGCGCTTGTGCGGCACGGCCTTCAGACCTTCATCTTGCTGATGACGTCGTAAATCGGTCCGAGAACGGAGAGCATCACCCAGCCGAGAATGACGCCGAGGAGCACCGTGAGCGCTGGCTCGATGATCACCTGGATCTTGCTGATCGACTCGCGCACCTCGCGGTTGTAGAAATAGGACACGTTGAGGAGCGCTTTATCGAGCCCGCCTGTCGACTCGCCCACCCGGAGCATTCTCACGACGAGTGGCGGAAAGAGCCCGACCTCCTGGAATGCGACGGTGACGTTCTTGCCTTCGCCGATCTGCTGTCCGACGAGCTTCAAGCCTTGCTGGATGACCATGTTGCCGGTGATTTCCTCGGAGCTGCGGATCGCATCCAGAATGGTGATCCCCGAGGAGTACATGAGGGCGAAAATGCTTGCGAATCGGGACAGAATGATCTTGCGCATGATCTCGCCCGCCACCGGTAGGGCGAGCTTGAATCGGTCCACCTGGTAACGCACCGAGGGGTTGGTCCGAGCTGCCAGCCTGATGCCGAAGAACAGGATCGCAGGTGCGGCCAGGATCGCCCACCAGTAGCCCACGAAAAACGCGGAGACTTCGAGCAGGATGCGCGTTTGCAGAGGGATCTGCTGCCCCATGTTCTTTATGAACGCGACCATCTGCGGCACGAGGTAGATCATCAGGAAGAACGTGACCATGACGACGACGGAACCGACGAACGCGGGGTACAGGACGAGCTTTTTCATGTGCTCGGCCAGCTCGTCCTCCCATTTCAAGTTCTCGACCAGGCTCCTCAGCACCTCGGCGAGCTTTCCGGTGTCTTCCCCGGCGCGGATCAGGTTCGTGAAAACCGGGTTGAAGATTTGCGGATACTGAGCGAGGCTTTGGGATAGCCGCAGACCGCCCTGGATGCTCTCGATGACTCCCGACATCACTTCGCGAAAGCGGGTGTTTTCGATGGTGTCGCGCAGATCGATCAGCGATTCGACGAGCGGAACGCCGGCGCCGATGAGCTGCTCCATGTGGAAGCAGAAGTTGATGAGCTCGGGCCGCTTGATCGCGCCGGAGCGAAGCAGACTACCTCCATGACGGGCTGGCCCGCCGCGCACGAGATCCAGCCCCATGCGCTTCAAGCGCAGCTCGAGGTCGACGAGATTGATCGCTTCGATCTGCCCGAGCATCGCCTTGCCCCGGGTATCTATGGCCTTGTAGGTGAAAAGCGCCATCTTGGATCGCTCGCTGCGCCGGCAGTGACTTACATCCGGTCGGTGAGGTCGACTACACGCATGAGTTCGTCGAGGGCGGTCGAGCCATCGAGCACCCGGCGCATCCCGTCGTCGGCGAGCGTGCGAAACCCTCTAGCCAGCGCCGCCTTTTGCATTTCCCGGCCGGTCGCGCGATGCGCGATCAATTCGTCGAGCTCGGCGTCCATCTTCAGGATCTCGATGATGGCCATCCGGCCCCGGTAGCCCTGGTAGTCGCACTGATCGCAGCCGACAGCACGGTAGAGCGTGGGCGCGCGCTCGGCTTTCGCGGCGAGCATGGTGCATTCGGCCGCGCTCGCCTGGTAGGCCTGTTTGCAGTGCTTGCACAGCTTGCGGACCAGGCGCTGCGCAACCACGCCGATGATGTTGCCCGCGAGAATATCCGGAACGATGCCGATGTCCAGGAGCCGCGGGATTGCGCCGACCGCGGAATTGGTGTGGAGCGTCGAATACACCTGATGCCCGGTCATCGCCGCGCGGAACGCCATGGTCGCGGTGTCCTCGTCGCGGATCTCGCCGACCAGGATCACGTCGGGATCCTGCCGCATCAGCGAGCGGATACCGTTTCCGAAATCCATCTTGGCCGCCTCGTTGACCGAAGTCTGCCGGATCAGGGTCATGGGGTATTCGACCGGATCCTCCAGGGTCATGATGTTGAGACCATCGTTGTTGATATGGTTCAGGACCGAGTAGAGCGTCGTCGTCTTGCCGCTGCCCGTGGGGCCGGTGAGCAAGATGATGCCCTCGGGCCGTGCGATCATCTTCTTCAGAAGCTGAAGCTGGCTCGCTTCCAGGCCGAGGCCGTCCAGCGGGACGATTCCTTTCTGCCTGTCGAGAATGCGCAGCACGATGTTCTCGCCGTGCGTGGTTGCCTGCGACGAGACGCGGAAATCCACGGCGCGCCCGGTGAGCATCAGCGAGATACGGCCGTCTTGCGGGGCGCGCGTTTCTGCGATGTTCATCTTCGACAGGACCTTGATCCGCACGGCCATCGCCGGCCAATAGGTCTTGTGCAGGGACCGGATCTGGCGCAACACGCCGTCGATGCGATAGCGGATGCGGAGGAAACTCTGCTCCGGCTCGAAGTGAATGTCGGAAGCGCCTCGCTCGACGGCGTCCGCGAGGAGCGCAGAGATGAGGCGCACCACCGGTTGCGAATACGCGTCTCCGGATGCCTGAAGGCTCTGGTAGTCGATCTCGCCTGTCTCGATCTCGTGCAGGATTCCATCGATCGAGAAGTCGTGGCCGTAATACTGGTCGATGGCCCGGCCGATCTCCCCTTCACCGGCGAGCCGCGTCTCGAGGGAGAACTCCCCCCGCAGTTGCGCTCGCACTTGGTCCAGCGCCACGATGTTGTTCGTGTCGGCCAGCGCCACGATGAGCTTGCGCGCTTCGCGGTCGATGGCCACGGGGAACAGGGTGTGCCGCTTGGAGAACTCGCGCGGGATGAGCTTCAGCGCCATCGAGTCGACGACGATCTGCGTGAGGTCCACGCTTTGCAGGCCGAGCTTTTCCGACAGCGCGTCGCGCAGCGTCGCCTCGGACACGAAGCCCAGATTGACGAGGAGCTTGCCCACCGGTTGGTGGGTCTTCAACTGCTCGAGCAGCGCGATCCGGAGCTGATCCTCCGTGAGGATCCCCTGGGATATCAGGATCTGCCCGATATGGCGCTTGGCCTGCGGGGAGACCGTTTGGGCGGAAAGGCGCGGCGAGTTCATCGAGCGGGCTATTTGCTAAGCTCCTGTATGCGTAGGCGCGCCTGGGCGGGGTTGAAGCTCGCCGTACGCTTCTGGGCGAGAGCAAGCGCTCGCTGGTAGTACTCGAGGGCGGGTCTCTTCTGGCGCAGCTGGTCGAGGCTGACGGCCAGATTGAATGCGTAGTCGGCATTTTCCGGATCGATCGAGTAAGCCTTGAAGTACGCCGCCTGGGCTTCGCTCCAGCGGGACTGCTGGGCATATTGATTGCCCAGTGAAAAGTGCAGATGCGCGGCCTCGGGTTGGGTCGCGAGAAGGGTCTTCAGGCGGCTCTCCGAGGCCACCGGGTCGAGGCGGCCGCGGAGGGTGACGAGGCCCGCGACCGCTTGACTGTCGCGCGGGTCGATTTCGAGCAGCTTCAGATATCGGGACTCCGCCGATTCGAGTTCGCCGCTGCGCACGTCGATCGCCGCAAGGCCAAGCAAAGCGTCACGGCTGCGCGGCTCGCGCGCAAGCGCCCGCTGGTAGCTGTCGCGCGCAGCCGCGAGGTCGTTTCTCTGGAACGCCTGGTAGCCCTGCTCGACGAGCGGGTCCACGCCGAGGATAGGAGTATTGACCGCGATTGGCGTGTCGCTCGCCTGCCCGAATGCTGGTGCGGCCGATGGCTCGGGCCGAATGGCAGGAGGTGCGGTGCGGGGCGCGCTCGCGGGCCGCTGGCGCGTCGGCCGCACCGGCTGTATGGGAGGAATCCCGGGGATTGTGCCGCGCGAAGGAACGGCTGCGCTCGGTGCGGGCGCGGGTTCGGCGGACACCGCGACGGACTGGGGCGGCGCTTGCACCGGAGGGGGCGCGGCTACCGCCTGCACGGGCGCGGCGGCGGCCGTCGGGGCCTGGGCCACGGCCGGCGAAAAGCTGTAGTGCGGGCGCATTTGCCACCACACATAGCCGCCGTACCCTGCTGCGACCAGTGCGAGTGCACCCAGCGTGAAATAGAACGGCCGACGCGGGTTGTAGTCCATTTCCTTGACCTGAAAGAGTTGCTGCGCCTGTGCACGCTCGTCGATGCGCGCGGGTTCCCCGATCTCGGATGCCGGCAGCGGCGCCGGCTCGAACGCTTGCGGCTCCTGCAGCGAAAGTTCCGGCCGTGCCGGTTCCGCCGCTGGAGGTTTCTGATCGGAGGAGGGCAGATCGTCCGTCAGAATCTCCAGGGACTGTGTGATGTCGGGAAGCTTCTCGCGTGTAATCACGCGAGTCGCCGGTTCGGGTGAAGCGGTCTCGGCCACGGGTGAGGGCGAGGGCGACCCCGCCTTGGCGATCTGTTTGGCGAGCTCGGCCTTCTTCAACGCCTCGAGCAGCAGGCTCATCTAGAGAAGCCGCTCATCGGGGCCGTCTTGCCGGGGTTGGGCTGCGACATGAAATCATCGCCCGGCATCATCGGCCGGAAGGCACGGTAGTCACCGTCGATGCTCGGGTCCCTGACCACGATCGGGCGCAGGAAGATGACAAGCTCGGTCTTGGCGTTGTTGCGGTTGCGCGAGCTGAACAGCGAACCGATGATGGGAATGCTGTTGATGATCGGTATCGTATCCTCGGTGTCGTTTACCGAATCTTCGATCAGTCCGCCGAGCACCGCGATCTGACCGCTGTTCACCTTGATCAAGGACTCCATTTCCCGCATGCGCAGCTGCGGCACCTGGTTGGGAATCACCAGCAGGGGATTGGGGTCGTTTACGAAGCGAATCAGGCGCGTCGTGGACGGCTTGACGTTGAGCAGGATGGTGTCGTCGTCGCCGATCTGCGGGGTGACGTTCATGACGAATCCGACGGGAACGGTGACGGCCGTCGTGGTGACTGCAGTCTGGATTCCCGCAGTTCCTCCCCCCGTTCCTATCGCGGTCTGGCTCGACTGGACGTTGAAATAGACGATGTTGTCCACGACCCTGAGAAGCGCGGTCTGATTGTTGAGCACCGAGAGCTTCGGACTGGAAAGCACCCTCACGTTCCCGAATGACTCGAGCAACTGGAGGACCCCGACGAGACTTCCCCCCCTGGCCGCGCCGATCGTGAAGATATTCGGAAACGAGGGAGTGCTGGGCAAGCCCACAGCGCTGGGCGTCCCTGAAATCCCTGCCGGAAACGCCGGGGTGGTCGTAACGCTTCCCGCCGACACCTGATTTCCGAAAGAAGTCGTTGCGCCGCGTACGCGCAGGGCCGACCAATCGATCCCCTGCTGGTATTGATTGTTCAGCTGGACTTCGGCGATGGTCGCTTCGATCAGGACTTGGCGCTTGACGTTGGCCATTACCTGATCCAGGAATTCCTGGATCTTTTCATGTTGCCGTGAGGTAGCCCGGACAATGACGACGCTCGCTTCCGGGTTGACGATCACCGAGGCGGCTTCCCGAAAGCTGACGTTGGGCACGTTGGCCGCAGGCGTGGTGCCCGGCGCGCCTGCGGGCGCCTGAAAAGCCGGCTGAGCGGGACCGGTAGGCAGCACCTTGTCGGTCTCGTGCAGGATGTCCTTGATGTTTTTTTCCAGCGTCGGCCAGAACTTGTTGTCGGAGGTATTGCGCACCGTGGTAATGGAGCCGTTCGCCCCCGAGCCGGCCGAGGTGCCGCCGCCCCCAGCGCCCGTCGCGGTGCCGCTCCCGATCTGCGACGAAACGCCGATCGTGCCTGAAGTGGTGCGCTCCATGTTGACGTAGTCGATGCGGTAAATATGCAGGTACGGCGTGTCGGGCATGACGCTCAGATTCGGGCCGTCGAGCTCCCAGCGCATGTCGACCTGATTGGCGATACGCGTCAGGAGCTGAGGGAGGGTCTGATCGATCGCGTTGAGGGTAACCGTTCCGGTGATTCCCGAGTGGATGTCGACGTTCAGCTTGGCGTCCCGAGCGAGCGCGAACAGCAGTTCCTGCACTTTGACGCCGTTGACCACCACCGTATAGGTCTCGGGCCGCAGCGTCGGCTTGGGTTTGGGCAGTATCGTCGAGATCTGCACCGGCGGAGGAACCGTCCCGGCGGGGGCCGGCTCCCCGGCGCGCAGGTGCGTTCCCGATTGCGGAATCGGCGCATGCGCGCATGCGCCCAGCACGAGTACTAAACCCGCCAGCGAAATGCGTCGCAAGGTTTCCTCCGATTCCCCCGTTTGATCTGACCGGGTGCAACTTTCCCGCATCAGTATAACAGTACCACGTAACAAGCTGATTTAACAAACCAAACGACCGGGCCTCGCGCTTATTTCACGAATCCGATTCGACCAGAACCCTGGAAAATCCTGCAGCAAGTTTCGAGCCCGGGGCGGGTGCCGTAAGGACCAGAGTCCGCGCTATTGGCGATTCTGGCTGCGCATCCTCTCTACGCTCCGATAGTAAGGATGGTAGGAGGAGAGCCACCGCGGCAACCGGTTGATCGCTTCGAGGGCCTCGGCGGCGCTCGCATAGGAGCCAAAGGCGACCCGGTAGTGCTGCCGGCCGTCGATTTTCACGCTGTACACAAACAAGGCGCTCGCCTGGAGCGCCGCGGATGCTTTTCGCAGAAATTCTTCGAGTTGAACCAGCTCGCCCGAGTCTACCGTCGCGAGCTGGATGGCATAGCGATCGCCAGGCGCGCCGCGGAGCCACTCCTGCGTTGCCTGGAAACGCTCTTGCGCGATTTTCCCCTGCGAAGGCGCGAGCGGCCGGCTTGACGCGGCCTCAGGAGAGACGATGGCTATCGTTTGCGGCTGGGTGACGCTCTTCGGGGGCGTCGGCGACACCAGTTGCTCCGCCTTTCCTGTCGAAACCGGTGCGGCGGAGCTCGGCGCGCCGATCGAGAGCAACACGTGCGTTCCCCAGCCGAGCGCCAGACCCGCTGCGAGCGCCGCGGCGCCGATCCGGATTTTTTGCGTTCCGCTGCGCATGCGATAGAACTCGGAATCGCGGACCGCTCTCTTCACTTCCGACACCGTGACGGCATGGGTGCCGCCCGCGAAGGCTGCGAGCAAGGCCTTGTCGGCGAGGATGTTGACCCGCCGGGTCAGCCCCTGGGACACGCCTGCGATGAGCTTGATCGCGTCCCGCGTGAACACCCTCGGCCCCCGGTAGCCCGCGGCGCGCATGCGAAAGTCGACGTAATTTTCGATGTCACTGCGAACCAGGGGCTCGAGCCGGAAGCTGTGGGTCACGCGCTCCTTGAGCTGGCGCATCCCGGCAGTATCCAGGTGCTCATCGAGTTCCGGCTGTCCGAACAGGACTATCTGCAGAAGCTTGTGCCGGTTCGATTCGAGGTTCGACAGCAGCCGGATTTCCTCGAGGGTTTCATCGGGCATCGCATGCGCTTCGTCGATCAGCACGACCACGCGCCGGCCTTCGCCGAACAGCCGCAGCAAGTGCTCCTGCAGCGCTCGCAGCACGCGCGTCGTGCGGTCCTTCTCCAAGTCGAGCTTCAGCTCGTCGCCGATCGCAAAGAGAATTTCGTCGCGCGACAGCGAGGGGTTGGCGAGATAGATGGTTTCGACCGTCGCGGGCAATCGCTCCATGAGCACCCGGCACAGCATCGTCTTGCCGCTGCCGACTTCGCCGGAGACTTTGACGATGCCCTCGTCGTTGGTGATGGCATAGAGCAGCGCATCGAGCGTCGCGCCGCGGTTGGCCCCCTGGAAGAAGAAGTCCGTGTGGGGGGTGATGCGGAAGGGCGCCTCTTTCAGCCCGAAATGATCGAGATACATCGGAGTCTCCCTCCCCGCGGGGGGCCGCCGGCCCTATTGCTGCTTCTGCGCCGATTCCATGCGGGAGTACAGCGTCGTGCGGTTGATCCCGAGCATTTTCGCCGCCTGACTGACGTTGCCCCGCGTGAGCTTCATCGCCGCCTCGATGTAGCCCTGCTCCCAGGCCTTGAGCATCTGGTCGAGGTTGAAGCCGCGCTCTCGCTGCAGATGGCGCTGCGCCTGGTCGATGAGCGTTCCGGAGTCCGCGGGCAATCCGCGGCCCGTCTCGGCCTGCTCTTCAAGATCGAATTCCGGTTCGAGCTCCGCGACCGACAGCTTCTGCCCGGCGTATTTGGTGGTCAGCCGGATGACGACGTTGCGCAGCTCGCGCACGTTGCCGGGAAAGTGATAGCTGCGCCAGGCCTTCTGCGCGGCATCGTCAAGGGCGAACGGCGTGAGCTTCGCCTGCTCCGCATAGAACTTGCGATAGTGTTCGAGCAGCAGCGCCCGGTCGTCCTCCATCTCGCGCAGCGACGGTACCTCGATCGTGAACACCGAGAGCCGGTGATACAGGTCGGCGCGGAAATTCCCCTTTCTCACTTCCTGGCGCAGGTCGCGATTGGTCGCGGCGATCACCCGCGCCCGGGAAAAGCGCTGCTGCGTCTCGCCAACGCGCTGGAACTCGCCGTTCTCCAGCACACGCAGGAGCTTGGCCTGGAGCTCGAGCGGCAGCTCGCCGATCTCATCGAGGAAAAGCGTGCCGTCGCTCGCGTCCTCGAAGTAGCCCGATTTGTTCTGCGTCGCGCCGGTGAAGGCGCCTTTGGCGTAACCGAACAGTGTCGGTTCGACCAGAGTCGGCGCGATCGCCGCGCAGTTGAGCGCGAACCACGGTTT
>DASSJA010000206.1:0-3849 GCA_035691445.1 Burkholderiales bacterium
GGCCGCCGCGGGATAACGCCGGATCAGGCCCGCACTCATCAGGGGGAAAGTCATGCCGAGCAGGACCGATTGCGGCAGAATCAGGAGCCCCGCGAGCGCCCACTTGAACAGCGCCGCCGCGAGCTCGCCGCCGAGCGCGGGCAGGATGCTCGCGTACGCGAAGTCGGTCGCCGCGACGAAGGCGGAGTGGAATGCCAGCGCCGCCAGGCCGATCAGAGCCTCGGCGAGCGCGTACGCGCGCAGGAGATTCTTCCAGCCTTCCGACCGGCGACTGCAGATCCAGGACCCGATTGCCATCCCGCCCATGAAGAGCGCGAGCACCAGGGTCTGGGCGTACGCCGCGTGGCCGAGGAAGAGCTGGAGGTAGTGGCTCCAGATCGACTCATAGATCAGCCCCGCGAAACCGGATAGCGTGAAAAGCAGAAAAAAAACGCTTCGGGGTACGCGGCTCATGCGAGTCGGGCGGCGCTCGGCGAGGGACGCGGCATTATACGGGCAGGGGACTTGATTCCCGGCTCCGGTATGGGGAAGAATCGGGCGGATCGAACCGGATGGAGTCTCGAACGTCATGAAATATGGGACATGGCTCGGAGCGTGGGGCCTTGCGGCGCTGTGCGGATGCCAGACGGTGCAGACCACCCAGAGCGGCGTCGTGGGCATCGATCGCAAGCAATCCATGTCGTCGCTGGTCTCTTCCGCAGACATGGATCGCAGCGCCACCGAGGCCTACGGCAAGCTCATGTCCGACGCGAGGAAGAAAAACCAGCTCAACGGCGATCCCGCCCAGGTCGAGCGGGTCCGCCGCATCGCCAGGCGCTTGATCCCGAACACGGCGGCCTTTCGCGCCGATGCGCCGGGCTGGGATTGGGAAATCAACGTGATCACCTCGCAGGAGGTCAACGCGTGGTGCATGCCGGGCGGCAAGATCGCGGTCTACACCGGGTTGCTGACCCAATTGGCGCCGACCGACGCCGAGCTGGCCGCGGTGATGGGGCACGAGATTGCGCATGCGCTGCGCGAGCACGGGCGCGAGCGCGCGAGCGAGCAGATGGCCCAGCAGATCGGCGTTTCCGTGCTGGGCGCGGCGCTCGGGTTGGGCGATCTGGGCGCCCGGCTCACCCAGACCGTGCTCCAGGTCACGCTCTCGCTGCCGCACTCGCGCACTCAGGAGTCCGAGGCCGATCGGATCGGCGTGGAGCTCGCCGCGCGCTCCGGCTACGATCCGCGCGCCGCGGTCACTCTCTGGGAGAAGATGGGGAAACTCGGCGGCGGCAAGCCGCCCGAGTGGCTTTCGACCCATCCCTCGGATCAAACCAGGACCCGCGATCTCCAGAGCTACTCGGAGCGGGTATACCCGCTCTACGAAGCCGCCCGCGCCCGCTGAAACGGGCCGGCGTTCTCGGGAGAACGGTTTGATCCGGTATAATTTTTGCTCTTGGCCGCTGTCGAGCTCAAATGACCCCTCGTACGCTGTACGACAAACTCTGGGATTCGCACGCCGTGCACGCGGAGGGGGACGGCACGACCCTGCTCTACATAGACCGGCACCTGGTGCACGAGGTGACCAGTCCCCAGGCGTTCGAAGGGATGAAGCTCGCCGGGCGCCCCCTGTGGCGCGTATCGGCCAACCTCGCGGTGGCCGACCACAACGTTCCCACGGCCGGGCGCGCGGGCGGAATCTCGGATCCGGTGTCGCGCCTGCAGGTCGAGACGCTCGATGCGAACTGCGCCGAGCACGGCATCGTCGAATTCAAGATGAACGACCTGCGGCAGGGCATTGTCCACGTCATCGGCCCGGAGCAGGGCGCGACCCTGCCGGGGATGACCGTGGTTTGCGGGGACTCGCATACGAGCACCCATGGAGCGTTCGCCTGCCTCGCATTCGGTATCGGGACTTCGGAGGTCGAGCACGTGCTCTCGACGCAGTGCCTGCTCGCGAAGAAGATGAAGAACATGCTGGTGCGCGTCGAGGGGCCGCTGCCGCGCGGCGTGTCGGCCAAGGACGTGATTCTCGCGGTGATCGGAAGAATCGGAATCGCGGGTGGTACGGGCTGCACCATCGAATATGCCGGCAGCACGGTGCGCTCGCTTTCGATGGAAGGGCGGATGACCCTTTGCAATATGTCGATCGAGGCGGGTGCTCGCGCCGGGCTGATCGCGGTCGACGACACGACGATCGCCTACCTGAAAGGCAGACCGTTCGCGCCGCGCGGCGAGTATTGGGACCGCGCGGTCGCGCACTGGCGGACGCTGAAGAGCGATCCGGGTGCGAAGTTCGACAGGGAGGTGACGATCGACGCGCGCTCGATCAAGCCGCAGGTGACCTGGGGCACCTCGCCCGAGATGGTCGTCACCGTGGACGAGCGCGTTCCCGATCCGGATCGGGAGAAGGATTCGATCCGCCGCGAAGGCATGGAGAGAGCGCTCACCTACATGGGCCTGGCGCCGAATACGCCCATGACCGATATCCGCATCGACAAGGTGTTCATCGGGTCGTGCACCAACTCGCGTATCGAAGACCTGCGCGCCGCGGCGGCGATCGTCCGCGGACGCCGCGTCGCGTCGAGTGTCAGGCTCGCGATGGTCGTGCCCGGGTCGGGGCTGGTGAAGGCCCAGGCCGAAAAAGAGGGCCTGGACCGGGTATTCAAGGACGCCGGGTTCGAATGGCGCGATCCGGGCTGCTCGATGTGCCTCGCGATGAACGCCGACCGGCTCGAGCCCGGCGAGCGCTCGGCTTCCACCTCGAACCGGAATTTCGAGGGCAGGCAGGGGACGGGCGGCCGGACCCACCTGGTAAGCCCGGAGATGGCCGCGGCGGCGGCGATCGCCGGCCACTTCGTCGACGTGCGCCAGTGGAGATGAAGGACCAGGCGCCGATGGAAAAATTCACCGTGCTGAACGGGCTGGTCGCCCCGATGGACCGGGCCAACGTCGACACCGACCAGATCATCCCCAGGCAGTTCCTGAAATCGATCCGGCGCACCGGGTTCGGGCCGAACCTTTTCGACGCCTGGCGCTACCTCGACGAGGGTGCGCCCGGCAAGCCCGAGTCCGCGCGCCGGCTCAATCCCGAGTTCGTGCTCAACCAGGCGCGCTACAAGGGCGCGAGCATCCTGCTCGCCCGCAAGAACTTCGGCTGCGGCAGCTCGCGCGAGCACGCGCCCTGGGCCCTGGGAGAGTACGGCTTTCGCGCAGTGATCGCCCCTTCGTACGCCGACATCTTCTTCGACAACTGCTGCAAGAACGGCCTGCTGCCGGTGGTTCTCACCGGGGAGGAGGTGGACGGCCTGTTCCACGAAGTCGCGGCCTTTCCCGGGTTCCGGCTCGTCATCGATCTCGAGAAGCAGCTCGTTGCGACGGCGGACGGATCCAAGGCGATGCGCTTCGACATCGATCCCTTCCGCAAGTACTGCCTGATCAACGGCCTCGACGAAATCGGGCTCACCTTGCGGCACGCCGACAAGATCCGGACGTTCGAGGAAAAGCGCCGGATCGAGCAGCCCTGGCTGTTCGGCTAGACCCCATGAAAATCGCGGTTCTTCCCGGCGATGGCGTCGGTCCGGAGGTCATTGCCGAGGCGGTCAAGGTGCTCGATGCCTTCCGGCCCGAGGGCCTCAGGTTCGAGCTGGAGCAGGCACCGGTCGGGGGCGCCGCCTACGACGCTGCCGGAGACCCGATTCCCGAGGCGACGCTCGCGCTCGCAAAAAGAGCGGACGCGATCCTGTTCGGCGCGGTCGGCGGTCCGAAGTACGATGCGTTGCCTCGCGAAAAGCGGCCCGAGCAGGCGATCCTCAGGCTCAGGAAGGAGCTGGACCTGTTCGCCAATCTCCGTCCCGCGTCGGTTTTTCC
>DASSJA010000207.1:0-4085 GCA_035691445.1 Burkholderiales bacterium
CATGCCGAAGAAGGCCGAGCCGACCACCGCCACCTTGGCCGAGCCGCCGCGGTAGCGCCCCATCCAGGCGCGAGCGAGATCGGTGAAGAATTCCGAGCCACCGCAGCGCCCCAGCACCTGGCCGAGCACGATGAAGGGCACGATCACGATGATGCCGATCTGCAGCGAAGTGCCGAGCAGCGCGTTGGTATCCAGGCTGAGGTATACCAGCAGCCGCGTGAAATCCACCGGCCTCGCCTGGAACACTCCCGGCAGATAGTGACCCAGCATGGCATACACCACGCCGGCGAGCGTAAAACCGACGAGCGAGAATCCCGCCATGCGCCGCGTGCCCTCGAGCACGAGCAGCGCGAGCGCGGCCGACATCAGGATGCCGTCGAGAGGGCGCGTGGTCAGCCGGTCGCTGAGCTCGGGGTAGCGCCAGGCGAGATACAGGCACAAAGCGAGTCCGGCGAGGGCCAGGGCCAGATCCCACCATGGAACGCGGCCCTTGAAGCGCGGGCTTGCCGGAGCGACCAGAAAGCAGATTGCGATGGCAAAGCCGAGCACCGCGAGCAGCAGTTGCTCGGTGTAGAGATTGAGTCCAAGGAGCGAGCGCTGCAGGTCCAGGACCCAGCCCGTCACACAGACGATGAGCAGGGCCTGGAGCGCGAAGAGCGTTCGGGCGTAGGGCCGCCTGCCGGCCGGGGTCTCCTCGATGAATTCTTCAGACATCGAGGATCATTTCTTCGCGGCGAGGCCCTTGTCTTTGAAAAATTTCACCGAGCCCGGGTGAAACGGCGCGGGCATGTCCTTGTCGATGGTCGACGGATCCCATCCGTTGAATGCCCGCAGGCTCTCGCCGAGTTTCGCCTTGTTCTCGTACATGGCCTTGGCGATCCGATAGACCGTATCGTCCTTGACATGCGCGCCGACCGCGACCAGATAGTCGTAGGCCATGAGCTTGGTCGGGCCGTCCAGGCCGACGAATGCGGGCGAAGGGCTCACCAGCTTGATGTATGCGTAAGGCATGATCTTCTTCATCGCAGCGACGGACTGCGGGTTATCGGGGAGCGGCAGATAGCGAATCCCGCCGACGGTCTTGTCTACCTCGGAAACCTTCGCCGCGCCGAGCGCGAAGAAGCCGCCGTCGAGCTTGCCCTCCATGAAGTCGTCCGCGCCGCGCACGACGTTGGGCACCAGCACGGGGACGATGTCCTTCCGGGCCAGCCCGCCGGTCGCGATGATCGCGTCCACGATCCGTTCCAGGGTGACCTGCGCGGAGTAACCGTACGGCAGGCGCTTGCCCTTCAGCTCGGCAAGCGTCCGGATCGGCGAGTCCTTGCGCACGAAGATGCTCGAATAAAGCGGGAAGATCACCCCGAGCACGCGCAGGTTGCTCTGCTTGCGGCCCTTGTAGGGGCCCTCTCCCCTGGTCGCCTCCTCGATCTCCAGCACATTGCACACCGCCAGATCGAGCTCGCCGGAGCTCACCAGCGGCAGCACCGCGCTCGATCCCGAGTAGGGCTGCACCCGGCTCTGGATATTCGCCGACTCCGCCATCACCTTGGCGATCGCCGAGCTCATGTTGTAGCCGATCGAGCCTTGCGGCGCGCTGCCAAAGCCAAGCACCTGGGCCTTGGCCGCTGCGGCGAGCGACATCGCCGCGATTACCGTCAGAATGCGTGACATGGGCATCTCCTTCTCCTCGTGCGTTCGTGTGTTTCCGGCCAATGTAGCAAACGCTCCCACCGGAGGCAACGCCCGCGCCCGGCGTCGCCGCGCGAAAGACGGCGTTCGCGGGTGTTCTCGGGAACGTCCGGCGCGGGATTTCAGTCTATGATGGATGATTCGACAAACAACAGGTGATTCCCATGGCACGAATCGTGAAGCGCAACCGCGACCATCCGTATGAAGTCAAAGTCGGCGGCGAGGCCCAATACATCTGTGCCTGCGGCTTGTCGGGAAATCTGCCCTTTTGCGACGGCTCGCACGAGCTCACCGAGGGCGAGGCCCCCGGAAAGCTCTACTGGTACGACCAGGACGACAAGCGCCACGACGCAAAGGACAGCTACCCTCAAATCCGCAGCGACGCGTAGCCGGAGCGCAGGCGGCTCGCCGCGCCGCAGCCGGATCAGTACCGCTTTCCCGCGCTGAACTCCGCCTTGATACGCGCCACCTGCTTGCGCACGGCCTCGAGCTCGGCCCGGGCCGCCTTGGCCTTGAGCACGCTCTCCTCGTCGGGCCCGGGGTCGCCGTCCCCGGATACCCGGGACGACAAGGCCGCATGCGCATCCCGAAACCGCTCGGCGGCCGCGTTCCAGCGCTCGACCAGTTGCTGCTCCTGTTCCCGCCATACCCTTCGCTTGTCCATGAAGCCGCCTTTGAATGAATTCGGTCGCCGCGACCGGTCCTTGCAAGAGGCCCGGATCTCCGGCTCAAGGAGGCTGAGGATATAGAAGCGCCGGCGTTCCGTCGAGGAATCGGCGTTCGAGCCGTGCAAGTTGCGCGCGGCCTCCCGAGTTGCGCAAAAAAAAAGCCCGGTTGCCCGGGCTCTTGGAGCGTCTTTCTTCCTACTCGATCGGCTTGATGTTCACTGCCTGGTCGCCCTTCGGGCCCGCGGTCACGTCGAAGGACACCTTTTGGCTCTCCTTCAAGGTCTTGAAGCCGCTTCCCTGGATCGCCGAGAAGTGGGCGAACAGATCCTTGCCGCCGCCGTCCGGAGTGATGAAGCCGAAGCCCTTGGAATCGTTGAACCACTTGACCGTACCTGTACTCATTTGCGCATTTCCTAAAAAATTAAAAGAGGGCTCTCGCCCGGAGCGCGGGAACTTCAAGGGGAGAATAAGACGACGACCTGATGTAGATGGGCGCCGCGCGAAGCGGCTGCAGCTGGACCAGACGATCTCGGCTTGGAGAATCCTGCGCGCTCCTTATACACGCGCGCTCAGGGCGAGTCAAGCCGGCGCGAGCTTCATCTGCGCGAGGACCGCGCGGCCGAGCAGGCCGTAGGGATTCGCGAGCGTCTCGAGCATCTCGAAGTGGTTATAGCCCTCGCCGACGAGGAGCTCGACCGGCTTGCCCGCCGCCCGGACCGCGGCCGCGAAGTCGCGCGTCTGGCGCTGGAACTCGGGTGTCTCGAGCGTGCCGTGCGCGAGGACGAGCGGAGCGTGCAGGGTCCCGAGGTGGCGTTGCGAGCTCATGGCCTGCTCCATGTCGTCGGTGAACTTGACGTAGGCGCCGCGCGAGGAAAGGCGCACCGGCTTCAGGTCGAACATCCCGCTGCAGCACAGTCCTCCTTTGACGAGATCCGGGGGCAGCTGGAATTCGCGGCGCCAGTCCGTGGTCAGGACCACCCCCGCGAGGTGGCCGCCCGAGGAATGCCCGGACACGTAGATGCGCTCGGGATCGCCACCGAAGCTGCGCGCGTTGCGGTGGACCCAGGCGACGGCGCGGCGCACCTGGTCGGCCATGACCCGGAGATCGCCGCCCGCGTCCTGCACCGACACGAAATCCAGGACCGCGAAATTCGCCCCCGCGTGCACGAAAAGCTCCGCGGGGAAAGCGTAGTCCTTGGCGCGCCCCGCCCGCCAGGCTCCGCCGTGGATGAAGACGTTGATCGGCCCGCCGGGCTCCTTCGCCGTGTACAGATCGAGCGCCTCGATCGCGGTGGATCCGTAGGCGAGGCGCCGCGGGGCGCCCAGGCGCGAGCGCACGGCTTCGCTGTTGGTCGCGTAGCGACGCGTGATCTGCTGCAGGTTCGGCGCGTATTTGATCTGGTCGTAGGCCGCGTCAAGCTCGACCTGATCCATGTCGAGCCAGACCCGCGGCCCCTTGGCGCGCGGCGCCGCAGTCTGCGCGAGCAGCGGGCCCGCGGCCGCGATCCCCGCGAGGGCCGTCCCTGCCGCAAGGAATTCGCGCCGTGCGCGCCGAAACGCAACGTTCCCTGGACTCATGGTCTGCTCCACTGTGATGGCCGCGCTACTTCCGGGCCCGGCTGAACTCTGCCGCGCACGCCGGCTGGAGGTCCGCCTGCCGGCCCTTCAGGCAGGAGACGATGCGCCCGCCGCCGGGCTTGACGCCCTGGCAGAATTTGGCCACGTCGG
>DASSJA010000208.1:0-18332 GCA_035691445.1 Burkholderiales bacterium
CGGCGAATCGCTCGCGATGCTCTATTTCACCAACAGCTTCGGGGCGGCGATCGGCGTGCTCGCAAGCGGATTCGTCATGATCGAGGCGCTGGGCCTGCCCGGCACGGTCCAGGCCGCCGGGATCCTGAACCTCGCCCTCGCCGCGGTCGTATGGCTGCTCGCCCGGGAGGCCGAGTCGGCGCCGCAGCAACGCTCCGGCGCTCCATCGGCTTCCGGCCAGGAGCAATCGTACCGGCCGCTCCTCGCGGTCGCGCTTCTCACCGGCGCGGCCTCGTTCGTGCTCGAGATGGGCTGGATCCGGATGCTGTCGCTCGTCCTCGGTTCCTCGACGCACTCCTTCGAGCTGATGCTCTCCGCGTTCATCCTGGGCATTGCGTGCGGAGGCTGGTGGGTGCGCCGGCGCATCGACTCGGTCGCCGATCCGGTGCGCTTTCTCGGCATCGTGCTGGCCGTGATGGGGATGGTCGCGCTCGCCACGCTGCCGCTGTACGGCCGGATGTTCGAGCTGATGCAGGGCGTGATGAGCGCGCTCGCGAAAACCGACGCCGGCTATGCGCTTTTTCTGCTCTCCAGCCACGGCATCGCGCTCGCCGTCATGTTTCCGGCGACCTTCTGCGCGGGGATGACGCTGCCGCTCCTCACCTATGCGCTGCTCCGCGGAGGACACGGGGAAAAGGCGATCGGCGCGGTGTACTCGGCCAACACGCTCGGCGCGATCCTCGGCGTGTTCTTCGCGGCGCACATCGGCATGCCCCTGCTCGGCCTCAAGGGTCTGATCGCATGTGGCGCGGCGCTCGACGCCGGCCTCGGTGTGGCGCTGTTGTGGTCCCTGGCGGGCGCGCGGCGACTGCGTGTGGCCGCCGCGGCGCTCTCGCTCGCGAGCTTCGCTGCCGTGCTCGCGGGCGTGCAGCTCGACCCCTACAGGATGGCCTCGGGCGTGTTCCGCCGCGGCGACCTGTATTCGCGCAGCGACGCGACCATGATCTTCTATCGCGACGGCAAGACGGCGTCCGTGAGCCTCATGGATTTCGGCACCGACCGCAGCCTGCGCACCAACGGCAAGTCGGACGGAGCGATCAACATGGATCCGGAGGGCGCGCGCGTTTCCGACGAAGTCACGATGACCCTCACCGCCGCGATTCCCCTGGCCTACCGGCCCGACGCCACGAGCGCCGCCGTCATCGGGATCGGCACAGGACTGACGACGCACACGCTCCTCGGCTCGCGAGCCCTGCGCTCGGTGGAGACGATCGAGATCGAGCCGGCCATGGCCGAAGCGTCGCGGCGTTTCGCGCCGCGCAATTCCAGAGCCTTTGCCGATCCGCGCAGCCGCATCGCGTTCGACGACGCGAAATCCTTCTTTTCCACGTACAACCGCAAGTACGACATCATCGTCTCCGAGCCCTCCAATCCCTGGGTGAGCGGGGTCGCCAGCCTGTTTACCGCCGAGTTCTACCGCCTCGCCCGGCGCCACCTCGACCGGGACGGGATCCTGGTGCAGTGGTTCCAGATGTACGAGATCGACGCGAGCCTCGTCGCCTCGGTGCTGCTCGCGCTCGGCGAGAGTTTCCCGGACTACGCGGTATACGCCGCCACCGGATCCGACCTGCTGATCGTCGCAGGCGAGACGCAGGTCCTCGAGCGCCCGCTCGCCGACATCACCTCCATGCCCGGGGTGGCGCGCGAGCTGCGAAGAGTCCGGGTGCCTTCGGTCCACGATCTGGAAGCGCGCCGCATCGGAGGGAAGTCGTCGCTCGCCCCGATGTTCCTGACTTACGGCGTGCCGGCGAACTCCGACTACTACCCCTACCTCGATCTGCATGCGGCGAAGTACCGCTTCCTGCGCGAGTCCGCGGAGGATCTGACCGCCCTGCTCACCTACAGCGTCCCGGTCGTGGCGCTCCTCGAGGGCCCGACGCGCGATCGGCCCGCCCCGCCGAGCGCGGACCCCGAGGACTACCTCGACGCCCTGGAGCTCGCGCGTCGCGCGGCGTACGCGAGAGACTATCTTCTCTCCCCGGCTCCGCCCGAGCCCGTAGCCATCCCGCGTCCGTTCCAGAAGGACCTCGAGCTCGTGCGCTCGATGCTGATCGATTGCCGCGACCCGGAGCGCTCCGACATCTGGTTCCAGTCGCTCTACGAGCTGGCGCGGACGATGAATCCGATGCTCCCGGCCGAGGACGCCAAATCGATCTGGGACCGGATCGAGAGAAGCCCCTGCCGCTCGCGGCTCACGCCGGACGAGCGACAGTGGATCAGCCTGATGAAGGCGGTCGGCGACCGGGCAGCAGCAGACATGGCGCGCCTCGCCGAAGCGCTCCTCGCGAAACGGAGCGACCTTCCTGCAAGCCACCGTCAATACCTGATCGCCGCGGGCATGGCCGGCTATCTCGCGCAGGGCAAGCGCGCCGAAGCGAGGGCTCTGTGGGACCGTTATCCGGCCGACGTCGGCAAGACCAGAGACGCGGGCCTGCGGCTGCTCTACGCCCACGCGTTCGGCATCAAGGAGTAGCTTTCTAGCGCGCCCTTCCCGGAATGGGCTTCAGCGGCCGCTCCACGTCCGCGCACTGCGCCCGGTACCTCAGCGCGTGGTCCATGAGCACGCAGGCGAGCATCGCCTCGGCGATGGGCGTCGCGCGGATGCCCACGCAGGGATCGTGTCGGCCGGTGGTCTGGACGGTGGTCGGCTTTCCCTTGCGATCGATCGAGCGGCGCGGAAGGCGAATGCTGGAGGTGGGCTTGAGCGCGACGCTCACCACGATGTCCTGCCCCGTCGAGATGCCGCCGAGCACACCGCCCGAGTTGTTCGAGAGGAAGCCCTCGGGCGTCAGCTCGTCGCCGTGCTCGGAGCCCTTTTGCTCCACCGCGGCGAACCCGGCGCCGATCGCCACGCCCTTCACCGCGTTGATGCCCATCATCGCGGAGGCGATGTCGGAGTCGAGTCGGCCGTAGACCGGCTCGCCCCAGCCGACGGGCACGCCACTCGCGACCACGTTCACCCGCGCGCCGCAGGAATCGCCCGAGGCGCGTAGCTCGTCCATGAAGGCCTCGAGTTTCGGAACGATTTCGGGGTCGGGAGCGAAGAAAGGATTCTCGTTCACTCCGTCCCAGCTTTTGAATTTAATCAAGTTCGGTCCGAGCTGCGCGAGATGGCCGCGCACCTCGACCCCGTAGCGCTCGCGCAGCCACTTCTTGGCGATCGCGCCGGCGGCGACGCGTATGGTGGTCTCGCGCGCCGAGGCCCGGCCTCCGCCGCGATAATCGCGCAAGCCGTACTTCTGCCAGTAGGTGTAGTCCGCGTGCCCGGGCCGGAAGGTGTCGGCGAGCGCGCTGTAGTCCTTGCTGCGCTGGTCCTCGTTGCGGATGAGGAAGCCGATGGCGGTCCCGGTGGTCCTGCCCTCGAAAATCCCGGAGAGGATCTCGATGCGGTCGGACTCCTGCCGCTGCGTCACATGGCGAGAGCTGCCGGGCTTCCTGCGGTCCAGTTCCTTTTGTATGTCGGCTTCGGCCAGCGCGAGCCCCGGCGGGCAGCCGTCGACGACACCGCCGTAGGCGGGGCCGTGGCTCTCGCCGAAGGAGGTGACGCAGTACAGCAGCCCGAAAGTATTCCCCGACATCGCTCGCTCTCGCCTAATACTCGCTCGGAGTTTAGCATAGCGAATTCGGCGAACCCCTTGATGCCATGACAGAAAACGATCCGGACAAGGTCAAAGGCCCAGGCGGCCTCACGCTGCGCCAGATCCACGGGCAAGTGCAGAAATCCGTGCAGCGCGACCGCGAGGCGCAGAAAATGAAAAACCAGCTCGCGCAGAAACCGAACCGCTGGCAGCGCTTCGTGCGCTACGTCTGGGACCGCAAGCGCGGCTGAAAGCGAGCGCACAGGCGACAGATACAATGTTCCAACCGATATCGGGTTCACTACCTTGTTTTTTCGGAAGGTGATCAAGCGTTAGGTTGCGCAAGCAAGTGCACGCACTCGACTTCACATTGAACGGTTTGGCGGTCGGCTACTTCCTCGGAGCGGAATACCCGCGGCAAGACGGCCGCTATCGGTACATGCCGTATCGTGGACCTGGCCACTATCAACTTGGAGTTGCCTTGAGCGAAGGTCACGTTGCCCGGTGTCATTTCGAAACGAATGAGGCGAAGGTCTCTTTCGCTGTGCTGAGCCGCCCAGAATATGGCGTGCTTGAACTTCGTGACTTTCAAGTATCAGCGCGCAATGCCGCTGATTTCGAACGTTAGGTGCCAAAAGCGTGCGTCGAGGTCTATCCGTGTCAGGTTTTCCCGACTTTTGGTACCCGGAATCCGCTGGTAAGATTCGCCTGACATAAGGGTACGACTAGCCCCCGGTTGCCTGGGACAGCAGCTCAGGGAGGTGTCATATGCCGGCTTGCAAGAGGTTGGGCGCTCTGACGAGTTTCGCCTCCGCGTGCCTGCTACTTGCAGCTTGCGGCGGCGGTGGCGGATACGGCGGTGGTGGTAGCGGAGGAGGTGGTGGAGGCTATTCCGCAGCACCCTACATTCTTGCCTCGCTGGTCAGTTTCCCAACGGGAGCCGTTCCGCTCGGGTTCGTGCCCCCAAATTTCAATACCGGCGCCTCGGTCCTTATTCAAAACAGTTCCAGCGGTGCGCCTATTGCCAATGCCTCGGTATCTATCAACGGAGTGGCGCTGGCTTACAGTGTTACGAACCAGGACTATGAAGGAAACATCGCGGTAGCCCCCGGAGACGGCGTTAGCCTGAGCGTGAGCGTTGGCGGCACTACCTACGCCGCATCCGGCACTCAATTCACTTCTTATCCAACGATATCCGCACCTTTGGCGGGAGCGACGTGGTCATCGTTGTCCACAAATCTCGTTACGTGGTCGGGCGGAGCGCCGACACTTAACGCGCTCTATGCTCTCGGGGTTCTGGATTCGGCTGATCCAAGCGGTCAATTGGTCTGGCCCTCGGGAAACACCATTCAGATATTGCCCACCTCCACGACCTCGTTTTTTATCAACCCCAATAGCCTCACAGCTGGGGGGCGTCTAGTCATTGTTGGCATCGCGGACTTCGTGGGCATACCCAATGCGGCTGCCAGTTCCGGCATTGTGATCAGCGGCTTCAACTATGTTTCCATTACCGTTACCGACATTCCGCCGGTTCCGTCGCCCGCAACGCTCGTATCCATCGCAGTCACACCAAGCAATCCATCAATAGCAAATGGAGCGACTGTTCAGCTGACGGCAACAGGTACTTATTCGGATAGCAGCACTCAGGATTTGACAACGCAGGTCACCTGGTCGAGTTCCGATAGCAGCAAAGCAATGGTCAG
The DNA here is from genome assembly GCA_035691445.1 of Burkholderiales bacterium. GTDB lineage: Bacteria > Pseudomonadota > Gammaproteobacteria > Burkholderiales > SG8-39 > VBDM01. The sequence continues at coordinate 5,321 of DASSJA010000208.1, forward strand.
CTCCACGGGACTCGCAACGGCAATAGCGACCGGTCCGACGACGCTTAGCGCAACATCAGGCAATATATCCGGATCCACACAGGCAAACGCATTTCAGCCGTCCACGCCATCACCTGATTGGGTGACCTTTCAGGGAGACGCCGCGCACGCCGGGTTCGTGGATGCCCAGTTCGATCCTGCCCTGTTCGCGCAGATATGGTCTTGGTCTCGCCCGGCAGGGGATCCGGAGCCGATAGGTGGCATCAATTCCGTGGCCACGACTGCGGGCAAAGTAATGGTGACCAAAGATATCTATTTTGGCCAAGGCGCCATATACGCGCTGAACGAGGCAGATGGTACCTTGGACTGGACATACGCTTTCGGCTCGATGGCATCGGAAGGACCTCCAGCCGTTTGGAACGGGAATGTATTCGTGCCCACCACTGACCCCGGAGAACACTGCGTGACCTGGGCTATCGATGCAACACTGGGGACGCATCAATTCCAAATGCCGTCAACATGCCAATGGTCCAACTTCTTCGCGCCTACGGCACTTGACGGATCGGTATTGCTGGCGGCTGAATACGGGTCCGTCTACAGCTATTCAATCTTCTCAGGCGGGCTGCAATGGGAGATGCCGGCGGGCGCGTACGACCAATCAACGCCCGCCGGCGATGCGCAATATGCATATCAGTACGGAATCGGCACTGGAAGCCCTGCGCTCAAGGTGTTCGACAGGATGACCGGCGCTACCGTGGCGTCGATCCCCGATCCGTTCGCCTCGTCATCCGATTACTCGATGTTTTCTGCCCCCATGCTGGGCGCTAACGGCGACGCCATCGTCTTCAGCGGTGGTGGATTCAGTGGGAGAGCTGCCAGCAGCAGTGAGCAGTTCGACAGCCGTCCTCTTGTGAGTTACAACATTCCAGGGAAGTCCATTGCCTGGAGATCAGCCAATGCCTATCTGACTCATCCAGCCATTGCCAACGGCGTCATCTACGCCGCACGCAATGCGCCAGCTACTCTGGATGCGCTGAGCGAAGCTGACGGCCATATTCTCTGGTCCTGGACACCACCGGCCGGCAACACATCGTTCCATCGCAACACGATAGTAACGAATAACCTCGTGTTCGCAAGTACCGATGCAAACGTCTATGCGATCGACCTGAACACACATCAGGCGGTTTGGCACTATCCCAAGCCGGGCATGCTGGCAATCTCAGGAAACTCGATCCTGTACATAGCCACGGGTGCGACGTTAAGCGACGGAAATCTTGTCGCCATCAAGTTGAAGTAATCTGATGGGTGCCGCCTCGCCGAGCCGCGCTGACCGCCTTCAAGTGCGCGGCTCGCCCGAAGCCAGGTCGCGCACCACGCCCTCGAGCCCCTTCACGACGCGCGCGAGCCTCTCATAGCCGAGCTTGTCGGGCGTATCGCGCAGGGTGTGGTAATGCGGGTAGCGGAAAGGCGCGGTGTCGGTCACCATCAGCGCGGGCCAGCCGAATTGCCAGTACGCCCACTGGTCGGACCAGCCGATTCCCGGTATCGACTCGGGCGCCGAGACGCCTTCCGAGGGGAACGCCGCGGTGCGCCTGAAGGTGCCGATCACGCGATGCATGAGGCTGCGCGAGCGCAGGTTGGCGACGAAGCCGATGAAGTCGCCCTTCGACGGGTAGAACAGGCTGAAGGGAAACGGATAGCGCTGGCTGTCGAAACTCTCGCTGTACCAACCGATCGTCTCGAGCGACAGCATCGCCACGACCTCCTTGCCTTCGCTCGCCAGCCTCCTGGAATGCACGTAGCTCCCCATCTTGTCGGTGCTGAACCAGGGCAGCTCCTCGTTGACGTAGAAGACGAGCCGCACCTCGAGCCCTTCGGCAGGCTCGACGGTCTTCAGGAAGCGGGCGAGCTCGAGTAGCGCGGCGACGCCCGAGCCGTTGTCGTTGGCGCCGACGGCATCCAGCGCCGAATCGTAGTGCGCTCCGATCACGACGACCCGCTTCCCGGTGCCCCTGCTCACCTCGAGGTTGCGCACGTTCACGCCCTCGGTCTCGAACTCCTGGCGGGAGACCGGGTAGCCGAGATTCCTCAGGGCCGACTCGATGTAGCGCGCCGAGCGCTCGAGAGCTTCCGGGTGGGCGACGTTGTGCTCCTCGCTCGCGACCCGGGTGACGTGGGCCTTGAGGTTCTCGGCGAGCCGACGCCCCTCCGCATCGAGCGGCAGCAAGGGGCCGCGATGATGATTGCCTGGCGTCGCCGTCACGAACCACACGGCGAACGCGACCAGGGCGGCGAGGATTGCGACAGAGATGAGCATGGGTCGGCCGGGGCCGCGCAGCAAGTTCATGGGATGGAAACGGGAACTACTCGGGCCAGTTCTTGATATAGCCTTTGAGCATGCGGTTCTCGAAATCCTGCTCCTCGAGCACCGCCTTGGCGACGTCGCGGAAGGACACGACGCCGATCAGCCTGTCCCGGTCCATCACCGGGAGGTAACGCGCGCCCGAGTCGATCATCGTGCGCCTGAGCTCGTTCACCTCCATGCCCGGGCTCGCGGTCACGGGATCGGCCTCCATGACGTCGCCGACCCGCGCATCGCCGAGCGCGCCGCGGCCCTCGTCAATCGCCAGCAGAATCTCCCTGAAGGTGAGCATGCCGACCATGCGGCCCTTGTCCATCACCACGAGCGAGCCCATGTTGTGCTGTGCCATCACCGAGACCGCTTCGCTCAGCCTGCCCTCGGGCGCGATAGTGAAAAGCGCGTTGCCCTTGACCTTGAGGATCTCGCTCACCTGCATGGTCCCCTCCTGCTGCTTTCCCCGAGGGGATAATACTCCCGCCCCCATGGAGCTGCCAGGCGCGCGGCGACGATCGATGCGCAGTCCGCCCTGGAAGGAACGCCGCGCCGGTCGTAGGCGGCGGCGCAATCTGGTAAGGTTCAATCGGTCCGAAGCGGCGAAGCGCTCCAGGAGATTCCATGCGGTTCGATTGGTCGAAGCTGGGCAGAACGCCACCCGCGGCGCTCGCTCACGCCCGCACTCTCGCGCATCACGCCGCGCAGTGGCCGACCCGGGCAGCGCGCGCGAACCTGAGCGCGGCGCCGGACGACAGCCACTCCGCGTTCGCCTGGGACGCCTCGCACGCCGCGCTGGTTTCCAGGCTGCTGCCGGCCAAGGGAGGCGAGGTTCGCGTGGGAATCCGCCTGGCCCGCCTGGAGCTCATCGTCACGCGGGGCGACAACGTCCTCGACGCGTTCCAGTTCGACGGAAAAACCGACGCGGCGGCCGGCGCGTGGCTGGACTCGAAGCTTCGCGCGCTCAGCCTGAAGCCGGCGGGGGACGTGAGCCTCCCCTACGATCTCCCGGATCACCCGGCCGGAGGCGGGCGCTACGAGCTTCGCATGCTCGGCCGGGAGCTGGGCGAGCTCTCGCGCTGGTTCGCCGGCCCCGCGGACGTGCTGGAAGATTTCTCCGCGAAGCTCGCGGGACTGCGGCCCGAGCCCGTGCTGTGCTGGCCGCACCACTTCGACATCGCGACGCTGGTGCGCCTGGATCCGGGGAGCGGCGAGCCGGCGCGCTCGGTGGGCGTCGGGTTCTCCCCGGGAGACGAGTTCTACGCGCAGCCCTACGTCTACATCAGCCCCTCGCCGCGCTTCGACGACGGGAAGCTCCCGGAGGCGCCCTTCCCCGGCCACTGGCACACCGAAGGATTCTTCGGCGCGGTCGCGACCGGGGACGCGATCCTCGCGATGAACGATCGCGGGCGCGGGCTCATGACTTTCATCAACGCCGCGTTCGACCTCAGCCGGGCCCGGCTGGGCACCTGAAAGGACCAATCGTGAACGGAAAGATCGCCTGCCTTGTCGCCTTCGCGTGCCTCGGGCACGCCGCAGCCTTCGCACAGTCGCCGGCTTACCCCATCCGTCCCGCGCGCATGCTGGTCGGCTTCACGCCCGGGGGCGGAGTCGATATCAACGCGCGCCTCGCCGCGTCCAAGCTCAGCGAATATCTGGGGCAGCAGTTCATCGTCGAGAACCGGCCCGGCGCCGGCACCAACATCGCCAACGAGGCGGTCGCGAAAGCGGCGCCCGACGGCTATACGCTGCTGTTCACCAGCCCGGCGGTGGCGATCAACATGTCGCTGTACAAGAATCCTCCGTACGACGCGCTGCGCGATCTCGCCAGCGTGTCGGTGTTCTCCGAGAGCACCAACATCCTCGTCGTCCCGGCGTCGCTGCCGGTGAAGTCCGTGGCGGAGCTGCTCGCGCTCGCGCGCGCGAAGCCGGGCGCGCTCAACTATTCCTCCGCCGGACCCGGCACGACGCAGCACCTCGCAGGCGAGCTGTTCAAGCTGCGTACCGGCACCAACATCGTGCACGTTCCCTACAAGGGCAGCGCGCCCTCGCTGACCGCGCTCATCGCGGGCCAGGTCCAGCTTTCATTCGTGAACCCCGTCGCCATCGGCCAGTACGTCAAGGCCGGGCGCCTGCGCGCCCTGGCGGTCGCCGGCGCGAAGCGGACTTCCTTCCTCCCCGGCGTGCCCACGATGAAAGAGGCCGGAGTCGAAGGCGTCGAAGTGCCGCTGTGGTACGGCCTGCTCGCTCCCTCGGGAACGCCGGGCGAGATCGTCCACGCCCTTGCCGCCGCCGTGGAGAAGGGAGCGCATTCGCCCGACATGACGAAGAAGCTGCTCGACCAGGGCGCCGAGCCGGTCGGGAATACACCCGAGGAATTCCAGGCGGCCCTGAAGCAGGAAGTGGCGCGCTGGGCGGAGGTGGTGAAGACCTCGGGGGCGCGGGCGGAGTAGGCGCCGCCCGCGAGGCCTCGCTTGACGTTCGCGATGAGCGGCACGCCGCTTCATGGCGCGCCCGAATCTCGATCGCGCGGTCAGGCCGGCGCGCCGCCTGCACGTGGCGTCAGAATCGCGAGGACCGCTGCCACGACAAAGAGTGCCAAGACGTCCCCCCAGAGGTGTCCGAGGTGCTGGGTGTACACGAGCGACTGCACGGCCATGATTCCGCCGTGCACAACGCTGGACCAGACCGCAAACCAGATGAGACTTCTGTGTGCCAGCGGATTCCGGGAAGCAATGATCAGAAAGACGCCGAGCGTCGCGTAGATTCCCAGGATCATCTGCAAATACTCCGATTGCCCTGTGTGCCACGACCACCCCGATGGCCAAACAATAGTGAGCGGGTAGATTCCAACGACAAAAATCAGCCCTACCAAGAGCAAAGCGATTCGCAAGTACTTGATGCGATCATTTTCGGTCATGGTTCCTCTCCTTTTGAATTAAGGCACTGCGGCCTCGGTTGCACCTTGAACCCTCAAAAGTATAAACGATCATTTTTCGAACAGCCAACGAAGTGCCAGGTCTTCTTGCAGGAAGTAAGCCACGGCTGCACCTCGATTGACCGCGACATTTGCGAACAGCGTGTGACCCGCAGCGTGTTCCCTGACAAGCACCGCTATGCGGGTTCCAGCTCCCAACTTTTCCGCAAGCGACACGCCGCCGTGATAGATATCGGCAACCGAAGGTTGACTGCTTCGGGCGCGCGAATCAACCAGAATTTTGTCGATCCCGCGATCGCGTCGGAACTCCGCGATCGTGGACAGCGTTTGCATCATCTCGTCCAACGACGGCGGCCCCGCCGAGCGAACGAGAATATACCTGCCATCCGGGGATATGCGAACCGTTTCGGTCATAGATATGCTGTCCACGTCTTGGTGAGCGGCGGGCCGCTACGAACGGTGATTGAGGCACGATGCGTCTGCCCGTCCGCTCATTGTGGAGTGCCAGGTTCGATGCGTTTTGCCTTAAATACGGCAACGGCCGCCCCGCGTCACTCGACCTTTGCGCCGGAATCCTTTACCGCCCGTGCCCACTTTGGCACCTCCTCTCTTATGAAGGTAGCGAATTCGGCGGGACTGTTGCGGCGAAAGTCGAGCCCGAGATGACCAAGCCTCTCCTTGAGGTCGGGCAACTCTAGGGCTCGATTGATCTCGCTGTTGAGTCGGCTACGGATTTCAGTCGGAGTGCCCGCGGGCGCGAAGAAGCCGAACCAGGCCAGATCGTCGAAACCTCCAAAGCCCTGTTCGTTGACCGTCGGCACGTCGGGAAGCGCGGAGGAACGCTGCGCGCTGGTTACAGCAATGGGCCGAAGTTTTCCGGCCTTGATGTGGGGGAGGACGAGAGTCAGGGCGATGTTCGACACCTGAGTTTCCCCCGAAATAGCCGCAGTGACCGCCTGGGCTGGCTGATAGGGCACGTGTGTACTGCTGACTTTGGCGGCGGTCTTGAACCGCTCCATCGACAAGTGGCCGGTGGTGCCGATGGGCGCGGAGGCATATGCAAGCGGGCGCGTGCGCGCGAGCTCGACTAGCTCGCGAAGGTTCTTGGCCGGTACGGAGGGGTGCACGCAGACGACGGACGGTGTGCTCCCGGTGAGGATCACCGGTGCGAAGCCAGCGATCGGATCGTAGCCGGCACTTGCGTAGAGGCTCGCGTTGACTACGAGGGCGTTGCTTGTCACGAGAATTGTATAGCCGTCGCCGGCAGTACGCTGGACCCGTTGCGCGGCGATGTTGCCTCCCGCCCCAGGCCGATTGTCAACCACCACTACCTGGCCGATCGATTCGGCGACCTTCGGGGCAATCAGGCGCGCGAGGGTATCGGTGATGCTTCCAGAGGGGAAAGCGACGACGAAGGTGATCGGCCGCTGCTTCGGCCACTCCTGAGCCACCGTGATAACTGCCCATCCGAGCAATACGATCCCGAGTGACTTCGTCACAAGTCCTGCAATCGATCGCATGATCCCCCCTTCCACAGGGCGCGACCCCCGCATCACTTCTCGTTCACGGGTATCGCCCACGTTTCCGGCTGACGCCCGACACTATATGTACCGACCGAGTAAGGTTACACCCAAAAGCTTGCAAGGTCCGCAGGGTCTCGTCCTCATCCTGGTGCAGCAGACTCGCTTGCATCGCCGCACCGGTTTGCCCGACCAGCGTCTGAAAGTCCTGGCTAGCCGTTTCTTGACCGCGCGGTCGCCAGCGCGGCGGTCAACTCTTCCCCGCTCGTTGCGAGAAGCTCCGCTCGAACACCGCCTCGGCGATCCGGTTCTTGAGGATCTCGATCGATCCTCCCGCGATCATCCAGCCGCGGCAGCGCCGCACGCAATACTCGACCAGCTCTTCCTGCGTGTAGCCGAGGCCGCCCATGACCTGGAGCGCTTCGTTGGCGACGTCGAAGCCCGCCTGGTTGCAGAAGGCTTTTGCTATCGCGGTTTCCTCCGCCGACGGAAAGCCGCGGTCGGCGTTCGCCGCGGCGCGGTACAGGAGCAGCTGCCCCGCGTCGAGCTTGATCTTCATGTCGGCGAATTTCCACTGCAGCCCCTGGAATTCGCACAGCAGCTTCCCGAATTGCCTGCGCTGCGTCGCCCACTCCCGCGCGCGCCCGTAGGCGTAGCGCCCCAGCGCAAGCGAGCGCGCCGCGTTGCCGATGCGCTCGACGTTGAAGCCGGCGATCTGCTTCTTGAAGCCGCCTTCCCTGAGCACGACCATCTCGGCGGGAACCAGGGCGTTTTCGAAGTACGTTTGCACCCATTCCTCGTCGGACATGAATTTCGACGGCTTGCCGAAGCGCACGCCCTGCCCCTGGGTGTCGACGAGCACCGAGCCGATTCCGTCGATGCCCGGGCCGAAGCGCACGTACACGAGCATCAGCTCGGCGTACTTCGAGTGGGTGGTGAAGATCTTGGAGCCGTTGATGCGGTAGCCCCTGCCCTCGGGCGTCGCGGTCGTCTGCAGGTCCGTGACGGCGGAGCCCGCCTCGGGCTCGGTCATGCCGATCGAGATCACCGATTCGCCCGCGAGCAGGCGCGTCAGGTACTTCCGTTTTTGCTCCGGGGTGCCGTACTCGGCGAGCACTCGGATCGGCCCGAAGTTGCCCGCCTGGACCACGTCGGCGCTCCGCGGGCACGCCGACGCGACGGTCTCGATCGCGATCACGGCGTCGATCAGCGTCCCGCCCTGCCCGCCGTCCTTCTCCGGGATGGTGATGCCGAGGAGGCCCTGCTTTGCCATCAGCTTCGCGACGTCGAACGGATAGCCGGGCGAATGCGCGCGCTCGCGCGCGCCGGCAGCGAGGTGCTTCTCGGCGAATCGCTTCGTCGACTCGCGGAACGCTTCCTGCTCGGGCGTGAAACGGAAATCCATTGTCACTCCTTCATGACTGCGCGCGCGTCGACGGCGACGACGCTGCCGGCCTTCACGATCAGCGGATTGATCTCGGCCTCGGCGACCGGCTGGCCAGGCACGAGAGCCAGGCGCGAAAGCGAGGCCACGGCTTGCGCGAGCGCGCGCAGGTCGCCGCGCGGCAGATTGCGGTAGCCGCGCAGCTGCGCGAAGCCTTTGACCCTCTCGATCATTTCCATCGCCTCGTCCTCGCCGACCGGTGCGAGCGCGAGCGCGAAGTCGCGGTAGATCTCGGCGAGCGTGCCGCCCGCGCCGACCAGGACGAGCGGCCCCACGACCGGATCGTGCCGGTAGCCGACGATCGCCTCGGCGAGCCCGGATTCCATTTTCTGCACGAGCACCGCGCGCGCCGAGGGCAGGCGCTCGAGCATCACGCGGACTTCGCGATCGAACCCGGCGCGGTCGGCGACGTTCAGGCGGACCGCTCCCGCTTCGGTCTTGTGAAGGATGTCCGCGGACAGTGCCTTCACCGCCACCGGATAGGGGATCGCATGCTCGAAATCCGGCGGCCGCGCGATCGCGTGGCCGGCGACGGGGACGCCCAGCGCCGCGAACAGCGCGAGCGCCTGCGCCCCGTCCATCTGCCCTCGCCGCGGCAGATCGCGCGGCCACCCGGTCGTTCCCGCGGGGCGCACCCGCGGCGAGCGCCAGCGGAAGTACGCGGCGAGCGCGTCGGCGCAGGCCTCGGGCGTGCGGAACGCGGCGATCCCCCGCCCGGCTAGGAGGGCGAGCGAGCGCTCGGCGTGCGGCGTGAGGAAGACGGCGAGGGGTTTCGCCTTCCTGCCCGAACGCACGATGGGCTCGACGGCGAGGTCCGGATGGAACTGCGCCGAGGACCCGACCACCGCCAGCACGCCGTCGCAGTCGGTGGAGGCGAGCAGATCGTCGAGCGCCCCGGTGTACTGCCCGGCGGTCGCGGTCATCGTCAGATCGATGATTGGCGATCGGGAGCTCGGCGCAACCGTCTCGATGCCGAGCATGCCGAGGCGGTCCACGACGCTCGCCGCGCCCCCTCCGGTCGTCGTCACCACCGCCACCCGCGCCGCGCGATCGAGGCCCGGAGCCGAGCGTCCGGCCACGAGCGGCGCGATCTCCATGAGCGTGTCCAGCATGTCGACGCGCACGATGCCGCAGTCGCGGAAATAGGCGTCGAGCGCCGCGTCCTCGCCCGCGAGCGCGCCGGTGTGCGAGCGCGCGAGCTCCGCGCCGAGCCGCGAGCGCCCGAGCTTGTATGCGACCACCGGTTTCCCGGCCGAATGCGCCTTGCGGGCCGCGGCCGCCAGGGCGCCGGCGTCGCGCACCGTCTCGAGAAAAAGGAGGATCACGCGGGTCGCGGCATCGTCGGCCAGCAGCTCGACCAGCTCCGCCACGCCGAGGTCCGATTCGTTGCCGACCGAGACGAGCTTGGAATAACCCAGGCCCCGTGCCGCGCCGCGGGAGAGCATCGTGCCGAGCATCGTCCCGCTGTGCGATACGAAGCTCGTCGTCCCCGCGGGCAGGCCGTCCATCTCGAGCACCGCGTTCACCGTGAGCGCGACGCGCCCGGGAACATCGACGAGGCCCATGCTGTTGGGCCCCAGCACGCGCACGCCGAGCGCGCGGGCGCGGGCGACCAGCCGCGCCTGCCGCGCCGCGCCTTCGACTCCGGCGTCGGAGAAGCCGTCGCTGAACACGGTCGCGACCGGCACCCCGCGCGCTCCGCACTCCTCGATCGCGCGCTCGACCGAATCGCCCGGCGTCATGATGAAGGCGTGGTCGATCTCGCCGGGCGCCTCCGCGAGGCTGCGGTACGCCCGCTCGCCGAGCACCTCGCCGCGCGAGGCGTTGATCGGGACGATGCGTCCGGCGTAGCCGTGCTTGCGCAGGAAGCGCAAGGGCCTCGCGCTGTTCTTCGCCGCGTTCCCCGATGCCCCGATCAGCGCCACCGCGCGGGGGCTGAACAAGGCCTGCGCCAGGGTCACAGGCGTGATTCGCGTTCCAGGTTCCACAGCCGTGCGAGCAGCGTCCGCGCCCGTTCCCTGCCGAGCACCGGCGAGGCGAGCTCCAGGTATTTGCTCTCGAGCTCGGCGTCGGAGAGCGGCGCGTCGGGATCGCCCTTGCGCGTCGGCTGCAGGTGCTCGCCGCTGCGGCCGTCCCGCGCCTCGATCGCGACGCGCGCAGCGCGCCGGGCGGGAAAATCCGCGTCGAGCGCCGGGTCGAGCGACAGCTCGACGCGCCTCATGAGCGCGCGCGTCGCGGGATCTTCCAGCCGCGCCGGTTCGAACGCCGCCAGCCGCACGCTGCCGTGGGTGAGCGCAGTCGCGACCAGATAGGGCGTGCTGAAGCGCGCTTCGGCCGCGGTAGCCGGATCGGCGATCCCCGCGACCTCGAGCGTCGCGCGGTAGCCGCCGACGCGCACGCGCGCGATCTGCTCCGCCGCGATGCCCATCTTCGCCTTCAGCGCGAGCGCGCCGTCGATCGCGGCGAAGGCGTGGCCGCAACAGGCGTGGTTCTTGAATGTCATCTTGCAGATGCTGAAGTCCTCGCCGAGCCCGGTGAGCGCGGCTTCCCAGTCCGGGCCGTCGCCCATCGCCTTGCCGAAGCCCGCCTCGCCTTCGAGAATATCGAGCGCGCCGGTCACGCCCTCCGCGGCGGCGAGCGCCGCGGTCACGCCCGCATCCGCCGCGCGCCCCGCGTGCATGGGCTTGGACATGGAATCCGACCGGAAGGCCTGCTGCAGCCCCGCGGCAAACGTGGTCACGGTGGCTAGCGTGTGCGCGAAGCGCGCGCGCTCGAGGCCGAGCACCTCGGCAGCGGCGCCCGCCGCGCCGAAGCAGCCGATGGTGCCGGTGTTGTGCCAGTACCGGTAGTGCGCCCGCCCCATCGCGCGGGCGATGCGCGTCGAGATCTCGTAGCCGACGATCACCGCGCGCAGGAGCGCCTCGCCCGAGGCGCCGCGCGACTGAGCGATCGCGAGCGCCGCGGCGATGGTCGGCGCGCCGGGGTGGTAGATCCCTTCGCGATAGATATCGTCCACCTCGACGGCGTGCGCCGCAGCCCCGTTGATCAGCGCCGCGGCGCGCACGCCGGCGCGCCTGCCGTCTGCGAGACGCGACTCGTTTCCCCCGCCACCTTTGCCGATCTCCCCCGCCAGCGCGCGCTCGAGCAGCGTCGCCGGCGGAACGACCGACCCGGGAAGGAGCGCCGCGTGCCAGTCGATCACGGCGCGCTTGGCGTGGTGCAGGACCTGCGGCTCGATCGCCCCGGCTCGATAGCTCTCGGCGAATCCGGCGAAGCGCTCGACCAGCGTTCCCGAAGACCCGTGGTTCCCCGATTTTCCCTTCATTGCTCCCTTATCCGGATGCAGGCAACGCCTACGCTATGCTCGACGCTGGAAATACCCTTGTCAACACGCGCATCGACCAAATCGCCGGCTAAGGTCTAAACTTGCGCTGCGAGGCCCTGTGCTCGGGCCGGTAACGAGGAACATTGATGCCCAAACGGAAAAAACCCAACGGATTCGCGCGGCCGGTGAAGACCAAGCGCGACTATGAAAGCGCCGCGGCTGTCGCGAAGCGACTGTCCAGCCAGTCCGATCGGGATTCCGCGGCCGAGCTGCGGCTGCAATCCCTGCTCAGGCAGCTGGAGCAGTACGACGATCTGGAAGACGACGGCGACGAGCACGATCCCACGGACTACGCCGGACCCCGCCGGCGCTGGTCGGACAACGGCTCAGACGACAAGTAAGGACGGGTGAAAGGGTTCTGCGCCCTCCTGGCGCTGGGAGCGGCGAGCGCCGCCGCCTTCGCCGCGCCCGCGTTCACGGGCGACGAAGTGCGCCGCATTGCGGCGCACGGGCCCTGGCCCGCGCCGTGGACGCCCGATCCGAGCAATCGCGTTTCGGGGAACAAGAGCGCGATCGACCTCGGCGAGCGGCTGTTCTTCGAGCGCAGGCTCTCTTCGAACGGCCAGGTCTCGTGCTCGCACTGCCACCTGCCCGAGCGCAACTGGACGGACGGCCTGCCGCGCGCGGTCGGCCTCGCCGAAGTCGACCGCAACGCGCCCAGCGTCGTCAACATCCGCTACCACCACTGGTTCGCCTGGGACGGCGCGCACGACAGCCTGTGGGCGCAGAGCATCAGCCCGATCCTCGATCCGCGCGAGCTGGGGATGAGCGCGGCGGGCGTGGCGAAATTCATCCGCGGCGACCGCGACCTCGCCTGTCGGTATAGGAAAACGTTCGGCGCGGCGCCCGGGAGCGACGACGAGAAAATCCTCGTCGACGCGGCCAAGTCGCTCGCGGCGTTCCTGGAAACCTTGGTGAGCGGCCGCACGACATTCGATGAATTTCGCGACGCGCTTGTGCGCGGCGACCGCGAGGCGATGGCGCACTATCCGGAAGACGCGCAGCGAGGCCTGAAGCTCTTCGTCGGCAAAGGCGCCTGCGACACCTGCCATACCGGCCCGGCGTTCACCGACGGCGAGTTCCACGACACCGGGATTCGTAGCGAGACCGATTCCGGCCGTTACGGCGGCATCAAGAAACTGCTCGGCGAGCGCATGAACCTGCTCGGGCCGTACAACGACGACCCGAAGCGCTCCACCGCCGTCGGCACCCAGCACGTGTCCCTCGAGCACCGCAACTTCGGCGAATTCAAAGTGCCGTCGCTGCGCAACCTCGAGTCGAGCATGCCTTACATGCACAACGGCGGCGTCGCTACCCTGCGCGACGTCGTGAAGCACTACTCGGAGATCAGCCCCGACCGGCTGCACAACGGCGAGGCGATCCTGAAGCCGCT
>DASSJA010000209.1:0-2889 GCA_035691445.1 Burkholderiales bacterium
GTCCCCTCGCCCGGCGGCGCCGGGTAGGCGCAGGTGACGTTGCAGATCGTGACCGCGACGTCGGGGAGGGTCTTGCCGCTCATGTTGTGCACGGCAAGCACGAGATGGGCGTGCTCGGAGAGGCGCTGCGAGGCGGGGAAGCTCGCGGTGGTCACCTGAACCTTGAACTCCCCGCTCGGCTCCTTGGCGTCCTGGCTCTGGCCGCCGCCGCACGCGGTCAGCAAGAGCGCTGCGCAGATGAGGCCGATGCTCCTGGTTCTCACCGAGCGGCGAACATAGCAACGTTGAGTGCGGGTTACGCCGGTTGCCCAGCGACGGTTCCCATTTGTCATTTGCGCGCGGGGAGCCGTAGGCTTTGGCGGGTCCAGGCGTACCGCTAGACCAGGGAGGCCAGAGCCGCTTTGATCAGAGCCGTCGCCGATCGAGGGTACGCGCCCGTCAAGGGCCTGCTCGAAGAGGTCGGCAACATGATGATCCTCACGGGCAAGACGCTCGTTTCGGCCATCCGTCCTCCGTACCCGTACGGCAGCGAGTTCGTGGGGCAGTTCATGTTCGCGCTGCGGCTGTGCTGGTTCCCGCTGCTGATCTCGACGATCGCGTTCGGCTACGAGGCCCCCGGACTGCAGGCGGCCAACTTCCTGGTCCTGTTCGGCGCGATCGATCGCCTGGGCGGGTTCTTCGTGCTGGCCTCGATCCGCGAGTTCGCGCCGTTCGTGGACGCGATCGTGCTGGCCGGGGTGGCCGGCACCGCGATCACCGCCGACCTCGGCGCGCGCAAGATCCGCGAGGAGCTCGACGCCCTCCAGGTGCTCGGCGTCGACCCGATCAAGAATCTGGTCGTACCCCGGTTCCTGGCCCTGATGCTGGTCACCGGGCTGTTCGACATCTATGCGCTGATCTTCGGCATCTTCGGCGGGATCCTGGCCACGATCGTCAACCACGCCCCGCTCGGGCCGTTCTTCTCCACGTTCTTCAACAACGCCGAGACCACCGACCTGTGGGGGTCGGTGGTCAAGACCACCCTGTTCGGCGCGATCATCGCAGTCGTCTGCTGTTACAAGGGGATGACCGCCTCGGGCGGTGCCGAGGGGGTGGGGCGCGCTGTGAACCAGGCGGTCGTCATCGCGTTCCTGGGCATCTTCGCGTTCAACTACGCGTTCACCCAGACGCTGCTCGCAACCCACCCGGAGATCACGACGATTCCGCGCTGAGCCATGAACGAGCTGATCGTCACCCCCAAGGGATGGATCGAGAGCTTTGGCGAGATCGCCAAGTTCTCTGCCCGCGTGATGGGCGAGGTGCTACGGCTGCGGGTGTTCAAGTTCTTCGGCGAGGCGCTGCGTCAGGCGGGGATCCTGATCGTCGGCTCGGCGCTCGTGATCTGCACGCTGGTGTTCATCGTCGGCCTGTCGTGCGGGATCGAGGGCGCATACCTGCTGCGCTCCCAGGGCGCCCCTGCCTTCTCGGGTGTGTTCTCGGCCTGGTGTGACCTGCGCGAGCTCGCGCCGCTCGCGTTCGGCTACATGATGGCGGCCAAGGTCGGCACCGGAATCGTGGCCGAGCTCGGATCGATGCGGATCTCCGACGAGATCGACGCGCTCGAGGTGATGGGCATCAGCGGCATGACGTTCCTGTGCGGGACCAAGCTGCTGGCCTCGTGGCTGGTGCTGCCGTTCGTGTACCTGATCTCGATCGGCGCCGGCTTCCTGGCCAGCTACATCGCGGTCGTGCAGCAGATCGGCGACGTCTCCTCGGGCGGCTATTTCCTGATCTTCTGGGAGTTCCAGAACCCGCCCGACCTCCTATTCAGCTTGATCAAGGCGATGGCGATGGCCACGATGATCGTGCTGGTCGGCTGCTATTACGGCTACAACGCAAGCGGTGGGCCTGTAGGCGTGGGTACCGCCACCGCGAAGTCGATGGTGCTCAACCTGGTTGGGGTGCACCTCATCGGGATGCTCGGGACGCAGTTGTTCTGGGGAGCCAATCCCCGCGCGCCAATCGGAGGCTGAACCATGTGGCTTGACAGAGACGAACAAGACTCGGGCGAGGACGACGACGAGTACGAGACCGGTCCCGCGCCGGGTGCCGGCGAGCGCGGCGAGGAGCCGGCCGGGTACCGCGCGGAGGACTCCGACGAGCGCTCGGGCGATCAGGAGTCGAGCTCGCGCGTGTCGGTGGTCGACGAGCAGCCCCCGCGGCCGGGTCCGCCACCCGGTGCGGACCAGGACGAATACCAGTGGCACACCTACCGGGTCTATCCGTCCGGGCGTCCCGACGCCGTCGAGTTCATCGACTGTTACAAGTCGTTCGGTCGCGCGCACATCCTGCGCGGACTGAACATGGGTCTGCCCGAGGGGATGGTCTCGATGATCCTCGGGCCGTCCGGGACCGGCAAGTCGGTTTGCATCAAGCACATGGTCGGCCTTTTGTATCCGGACGAGGGCGACATCCTCGTGCACGGCGAGTCGGTGCCGAACATGCCCGACGACCGTCTGTTCGACATGCGCAAGAAGTTCGGGCTGCTGTTCCAGGACGGCGCGCTGTTCGGCTCGATGAACCTGTACGAAAACGTCGCCTTCCCGCTGCGCCAGCACACCGAGAAGGGCGAGGACGAGGTCGAGGACATCGTCATGCGGCGCTTGAAGGAGGTCGGGCTGGCCGACGCGCGGACCAAGATGCCCAACGAGCTCTCGGGTGGGATGCGCAAGCGCGCCGGGTTCGCGCGGGCGCTGGTGCTCGAGCCCGACATCGTGCTGTTCGACGAGCCCGACTCGGGCCTCGACCCGGTGCGCACGGCGCTTCTCGGCGAGCTGATTCTCGAGATCCACCGAGACATGATGGAAGAGGCCAAGGAGAAGGAGAAGGAGCACCTCCCGACCTTCTGCG
>DASSJA010000210.1:0-4021 GCA_035691445.1 Burkholderiales bacterium
CGAGCGCGAAACCGGCGCCGCCGCCGCGCAACTCGCTGCGAGGCTGTGGCGCGACACCCGGCGCAAGCCCCTGCTCTCCTCGTTTCAGCCGGCATCCCTCGAGTCCGCGCGCATCGCAGCGCCGGAGCTCGATCGCGGATATCTGACCGATCGCATCAGCGCGGGTTGGGACGAGATCGCCCGTGGCCTCGGATGCGCCTCGGTGCATTGCAACTGCGCGCATCTGACCGGGGAGCAGGCGGAGAAGATCCGCGACGCCGGCTACTGGCTTGCGTGCTACACGGTCAACGATCCGGAAATCGCCCGGCGTCTGTTCTCCTGGGGAGTGAACGCCGTCTTTACCGACAGGCTCGACCTCATTCCGCCCGGCTTCGGCTGAAGCGGGCGCCGAGGCCGGGCACTCACTCGAGCTGCATCGCCACCAGAAACCGCGAGACGAGGTTGTAGCCTCCGATCGTCGCGGTGAGCTCCACCACTTCCCTGTCGTCGAAGCGCCGCCGGAGCTCGCCGAAGACCGGATCGGGCACGCGGATCCCCCGGGTCATGCAATCCGTGTAAGCGAGCACGATGCGCTCCCGCTCGTCGAACAGCGCCGACACCTGCCAAGCGGGAAGCGCGTCGATTTGCTCCCGACTTGCTCCTTCGCTCAGCGCGAACGGCACGTGCGCGCGGTACTCGTAGTCTGCGCCGTTGAGGAGCGCCACACGCAGGATGGCGAGCTCGCGGTAACGGCCGCCGAGCTTCGTCTTCTGGCGGATCGCGGTAAAAAGCTTGAGCCAGCCTTCGGCCACCGGCGGGCTGTTGAGCAGCGCCTGGTACAGGTGCAGGAGCTTCCCGCCGCGTTCGGACTTGATCGTGGCGATCAGGTCGGCCAGCTCGGGGTGCTTTCCTTCCTCTATCAACGGTACGCGCGGCAAGATCTCCCCCTTTGGCTGACGACACTAGAACGGCAACTTCGCATCCGGTTTGGCCGAAAGCAGAACCCGCCGGAATTCGGATTTGATGCGATCGAGGCCCGCCTCGTCCTCGGCTTCGAAACGCAGGACGACGACCGGCGTCGTGTTCGAGGCTCGCGCCAGACCGAACCCGTACGGATACTCCACGCGCAGGCCGTCGAGCTGTATCACCTCGCTTGCACCCGGAAACGACGCGTTCTTCCGAAGGACGTCGATCAATCGGTGCGGCTCGCCTTCGCTCAGAGGCAGATGCAGCTCCGGCGTACTGACGGAATCCGGCAGCGCGTTCAAGGTGGCCGTAGCGTCGGGCGTCTTGCTCAGGATCTCGAGCAGCCGCGCCCCGGCGTATTGCGCGTCATCGAACCCGTACCAGCGCTCGACGAAGAAAGTATGGCCGCTCATCTCGCCCGCCAACGCCGCGCCGCGCTCGCGCATCCTCGCCTTGATCAGCGAATGCCCGGTCTTCCACAGGCTGGGCACGCCGCCGTGCTCGCGGATCCAGGGCGCGAGGTTGCGCGTGCTCTTGATGTCGTAGATGATCTCGGCCCCGGGCTGGCGCGAAAGAACGTCCTTCGCGAACAGCATCAGCTGCCGGTCCGGGTAAATGATCTTTCCCTCGGCAGTCACCACGCCCAGCCGGTCGCCGTCCCCGTCGAAAGCGAGCCCGACCTCGCAGCGCTCCCTTCTCACCACCGCGATCAGCTCCTTCAGGTTCTCCGGGTGCGACGGATCCGGGTGATGATTGGGAAAGCGGCCGTCGACTTCGCAGTAGATCTCCTGCACTTCGCAGCCGAGCCTGCGGTAGAGCTCGCCCGCCGTGGCGCCGGCGACACCATTGCCGCAGTCGACCGCGATTTTCATGGGACGTGCGAGGCGCACGTCGGAGGCAATGCGATTCAGATACGATTCGCGGATGTCCGCGTGTCGGTGGCGTCCCGCACCGCGCGCGAGCTCGCCGGACTCGATCCGCCTGCGCAGCCGCTGGACCTCCTCCCCTGCGAGCGTCGTTCCCGCGAGCACCATCTTCAGCCCGTTGTACTCCGGCGGATTGTGGCTGCCCGTGACCGAGACCGCGCTCCCGCAACCCAGCTCGTGGGCCGCGAAATAGGCGACCGGAGTCGCGAACATCCCTATATCCGCGACGTCCACGCCGCTTGCGCGGATGCCTTCCATCAATGCACCGGCGAGCTCCGGACCCGACAGCCGCCCGTCCCGGCCGACAGCGATTTCCGCCCGACTGCGCCCCTCTAGGCGATCGAGAAGCTCGCTCCCGAGCGCCTGACCGATCGAGCGCACGCCCTCGGCCGTCAGCGATTTTCCGACGACGCCGCGGATGTCGTAGGCCTTGAAGATCTCCTGAGGGGGCAGAGTCATCGGGAAGCGGCGCCTGGGCGCGACATTATCCCACCCGCGCGCGTCGCCGCGCCGGCCGCTTCCATTGCCTCCTCGAAGAATGCCGCGACCCGCCGCGGCATCCAGGCGATGTTTCCCGGAAACGGAGCGCTGACGAAGGCCGCGTGACCGCCTTGGTCGGGAAACTCGAGGCGCACCGCGCCGGACACTTCGGCCTGACTCGGGAGCGCAGCCGCGGGGAGAAAGGGGTCGTTGCGCGCGTTCAGCAGCAGGGTCGGCACCTCGATGCGGCCGAGGACCGGTTTCGCGCTGGCGCGCGTCCAGTAGTCGTCGGTGTCGCGGAATCCGTGCAGCGGCGCGGTAACTACGTCGTCGAACTCGCGCAGTGTGCGCGCGCGCCGCATGGCCTCGCCGTCGAAAAGACCGGGGAAACGGCCGAGCTTGTCTTCGCCTTTTTTCTTCATCGTAGCTAGGAACGCGTACGTATAGACGAGGTTGAACCCGCGGCCCAGCGCATCGCCCGCCGCCATCAGATCGACGGGCGCGGAAACCGCCGCGGCAGCCAGTAAAACGTGCTTCGCGCCGGCGTCTTCACCCAGCCATTTGAGCAGCGCATTGCCGCCGAGCGACACGCCCGCGGCGAAAAGCGGGGTGCCCCGCGTCTCCGCGCGAAGGCGCCTGAGAATCCAGCCTATCTCGCCGCTGTCCCCGGAGTGGTACGCGCGAGGTAGTCTGTTGGGCTCACCGGAACAGCCGCGAAAGTGCGGCACCGCCCCGCGCCAGGCGCGCCGCGCGAGCTCTTGTGCGAGGGCGCGAGCGTAGTGGCTGTTGGAGCCACCCTCGAGCCCGTGGAAAAGCGCAACCAGGGGTGCGTCCGCGGGACCCGGCAGGCGATCGACGTCGATGAAATCCCCGTCGGGCGCCTCCCAGCGCTCCCTTTTCCAGTCGACCCTGGGCTTGCCTGCCAGCGCCCCGTAGAGCGTCTGCAGATGCCCGCCCGGCAGCCACCATGGCGCACGATAGGAAAAGCTCGGGCTCAATGAAGGATTTTCGGCGACTCGGGGGAGCTCCGCGCTTCCGGAGGAGCGGGCGAGCCGTGGTGCAGGATCATTCGCCAGCCGTTCCCGGTGCGCAGATAGACGTTCGTGACCGCAACGGGCTGGCGGGGGCGCGGCTCGCCCTGGACCAGGATGTTTTCGTGGACGCTGTGGATCACGAGCATCATTCCCGACAGCACCACCTGGTTGGACACGTGCACTTTCAGGCGTTGGCCCGAGCCGAAGATCTGCGCCCAGCTGCCGCGCACCTGCTCGTAGCCCGCGAGCCTGGGACCTCCCGGATGCACGCAAACGATCTCTTCGTCATGGGCCCACACCTCCATCATGGCGTCGAGGTCCGCCGACTCGAGCGCCTCATAGAAAGCGGTCTCCGCGTCCTGCGGCGTCGGAAAGGTGCTCTTCTTCACGAGGTGCGGCTCCGGAGGCGCGTAGCGTAGCCGAAAAGGCATGCACCCGCCAACCCGAGAGCTTGCCCGCGCGGAATCTCCCCCTCAGCGCGGAGACCGAATGAATCCGATCGTCGCCTCGCACCAGCGCGCAACGCGCAGGAGTCGGTCGTCGTCGCGCGCGCGGCCCGCGAGCTGCATTCCATACGGGAGCCCGGCCTCGGACAGGCCAGTCGGCAGCGTGAGAGCGGGGAACCCGACGAGAGTC
>DASSJA010000211.1:0-5689 GCA_035691445.1 Burkholderiales bacterium
TCGTCCCCGCCTCGATTCTAGCTGCGCTGCTCGCCGGAGCAAGCCCGGCCGGCGAAAGCCTACCCCGATCGCGCGATCCACATCATCGCTCCCTTTCCGGCCGGAGGCGGGTACGACTTCCTCGCACGCCTGGTAAGGCGATTCACGAGATGAACATCAGCATCGATTGACTCCGGCGGCCACCGTGATCGTCGACGTCTTCAATCACTTCATGCCGAAGAACATCTTCGAACGGCTGAGCACGCTCGTCCCGGGCCACGTGACGCTCACTGCCTTTCCCGAGCTGCCTACCCTGTGGGACGTCGACGCACGCCTCAGGATGATGGACGAATTCGACGGCCTGCAGCAGATCCTGTCGCTCGCCAACCCGCCGATCGAGATGCTGGGGCCCCCGAATCTCACCCCCGATCTCGCGCGCATCGCGAACGACGGCCTGGCCGAGCTGTGCCGCAAGTACCCCGAGCGCTTTCCCGCCTTCATCGCATCGATGCCGATGAACAACGTCGAGGCCTGCGTGCGCGAAGCCGACCGCGCGATCGGCGAGCTCGGCGCGAAGGGCATCCAGGTCTTCACCAACGTCCTCGGCAGGCCACTCTCCGCGCCGGAGTTCCGCCCGATCTTCCGGAACATGGCGAAACACGACCTGCCCGTGTGGATCCATCCGATCCGCGGGCCGCAGTTCGCCGACTACGCGACCGAAAAATCCTCCGAGAACGAGATCTGGTTCACCTTCGGCTGGCCCTACGAGACGACCGCGTGCGTGACGCGGCTCATTTTCTCCGGGATCTACGACGAGCTGCCGAAGCTCAAGATCATCACGCACCACATGGGCGGAATGGTGCCTTTCTATGCAGGCAAGATCGACCTCGGGTTCGACCAGATCTTCCACGGCAAGACCATGGAAAACCCGGTAGCGAAGAAGGCGGGCCTGAAGAAGCGGCCGGTCGAATACTACAAAATGCTCTACGGCGACACCGCGCTGAACGGCTCCGCGCCCGCGACGCGCTGCGGCCATGCGTTCTTCGGCACGGGACATTGCCTGTTCGCAACCGACGCTCCTTTCGACGCCGAGAAAGGCCGCATGCTCATCCGCGAAACCATCAGGGCGGTGAATGCCCTGGAGATCTCGCGAGCGGAGAAAGAGCGCATCTTCGCGGGCAACGCCCGCGAGTTGCTTAAACTGAACTGAGCAAGCTCGCGATGCGCACGCAGGATATCCGCGTCCGCCTGCGCGACGGCGAGATGGGCGCGCACGTCGCCTTTCCGGCGCGGACGCCCGCCCCGGCGATCATCGCCATCATGGAGATCTGGGGCGTGAACGACACCATGCGGCGCCACGCACAGGAATTCGCGGAGGCCGGCTTCATGTGCCTGGTTCCCGATCTCTTCTGGCGCCAGGAGCCCGGCGTGGAGCTCTACGACGGGAACCCCGGGGACGTGAAGAAGGCCTTCGATCTCTACTACGACTTCGACTACGACCTCGGCGTGCGCGACATGCAGGATATCGAGAAGTCGTTGAGGAAACACCGCGAATGCAACGGGAAGGTCGGCTCGGTCGGCTATTGCCTGGGCGGGAAGCTCTGCTATCTCATGTGCTGCCGCACCGAGATCGATTGCGCGGTTGCGTATTACGGTACGTATATAGAGCACCGCATCGCCGAGGCGAAGAACCTGCACCGGCCCTTCATGCTGCACATGGCGATGAAGGATCGCTGGGTGCAGGCCGAGGTGAACGACCTGATCGAGCGCAGGCTCTCTCCGAATCCCCTGGTGACCCTCCACAAGTATCCGGGCGCCGACCACGCGTTCGCGCGCCACGGCGGAAAGACCTACAGCAAGCCCGAGGCGGACCGCGCGCTCGCGCTGTCCCTCGATTTTTTCAGAACGCATCTCGGGCGGTGAACCACATAGGCAGGCCGGTACTGCGGAAGGAAGACCTGCGCCTCCTCACCGGGGCCGGGCGCTTCACTGACGACTTCAATCTGCGGGGGCAGGTGCACGCCGCGATGGTGCGCTCGCCCCACCCGCACGCGCGTATCCTCCGCATCGACACCGCGGCGGCGCGCGCCCTGCCGGGTGTCCTGGGGGTTTACTCCGGCGCCGATTGCGCCGCGGATGGTTTGGGCCCGATCCCGCACAACCCGCTGCCTTCGACGCGCGAGGATATGAAGCTCGCCGGTCCGGGAGGCGGAAAAATCTTCGAAGGCCCTCACCTGTTGCTGCCCGCGGGCAAAGTTCGCCACGTCGGCGAGGCGGTCGCGATGGTGCTCGCCCAGTCGCGCGAGCAGTCGGCCGACGCCGCGGGGGCCGTCGCCGTCGAGTACGAGGAGCTCCCCTGGGTGACCCACTCCGAAGACGCGCTCCGGCCCGGCGCCCCGTCCGTGTGGGACGAGACCCCGGACAACGTGCTGGTCGACACGATCTTCGGCGACCGGGACGCGACCGATCGGGCATTCGCCGGCGCCGACCGGGTTGTCAGGATGAAATTCAACATCGGGCGATGCACGGCCGTGGCGATCGAACCGCGGGCTGCGCTGGCGAACTACGAAGCGGGCACCGGTCGCTACGTCCTCTACGCCGGAAGCGGCGGTGCCGTGCGCTACAAGAAGGACCTCGCGTCCCTCCTCGGGATCGATCCAGGCAGGCTGCGCGTGGTCACGTGCGACGTCGGCGGCAATTTCGGATCGAAGAACCGCGTCTACGTCGAGTTCGCGCTGGCGCTCTGGGCTTCGCGCAAGCTGGGCCGCCCGGTGAAGTTCACCGCCTCGCGCTCGGAATCCTTTATCTCCGACTACCAGCGACGGGACCTCGTCACCGAGGTCGAGCTCGCGCTGAGCTCGGACGGCCGATTTCTCGCGATGCGCGCTTCCAACCTCTCGAACGTCGGCGCGCGCTGCGTCTCCCTCTCCCCGCTCTCCAAGGGCTCGGGCCTCATCACCGGCACCTACGATATCCCTGCGGCGACGCTGCGAAGCCGCGCCGTGTTCACCACCACGGCGCCGACCAATCCCTACCGCAGCTCGGGCCGCCCCGAGGTGAACTTCGCGATCGAGCGGCTGGTCGACACCGCCGCGGCCGAGCTCGGCATCGACCGCATTGCGCTGCGCCGAAAAAATCTGGTCCGCCCGGAAGCGATGCCTTACCGCAATGCCGTGGGAATGACGTACGACAGCGGCACTTACGAAGCCAACATGGACAAGGCGATGAAGATCGCCGACTGGGACGGATTCGGCGCGCGCGGGAGGCTGCTCGGCCGGGGTCTCGCGAACTACGTCGAATCCTCGATCGGCTCGCCACGCGAGCGAGCCGAGATCGCGGTCACGCCCGCCGGCCGGGTCAGGGTCGTCATCGGCACGCAACCGTCGGGGCAAGGACACGAAACGAGCTTCGCGCAGGTTGTCGCCACGCTCCTGAGCGTTCCGGTGGACGCGATCGATATCCTGCTGGGCGACACCGACGTGGTGAGCGTCGGCGGCGGCTCGCATTCCGGCCGCTCGATGCGTCACGCCGCCACCGTGTTCTCGATGGCGGCGGAGAAATTGATCGAGAACGGGAAGCGGGTTGCAGCCTTCCTGCTCGAGACGGAAGCGATGCGGATCGAATTCGCCGGCGGGCGCTTTTCCTCGCCGCAAGCGCGCAAGTCATTCGATTTCCTCGAGCTCGCGCGCGAAGCCGACGCCGGCGTCCTTCCGAGGGAGCTGAAGAACGGCTTGGCTGTCGCCGCCGACAACGAGATGCACGATCCGGTTTTTCCGAACGGTTGCGCGGTCTGCGAGTGCGAAGTCGATCCCGAGACCGGATCGGTGGAGGTCACGCGATTCGCGGCGGTCGACGACGTCGGTCGCTGCATCAACCCGATGATCGTCCACGGTCAGACGCACGGCGGAGCCGCGCAGGGCATAGGGCAGGCGGTGTCGGAGATCTTCGTCGTCGATCCGGGTACCGGGCAGCCGCACACCGGCTCGCTGATGGACTACGCCATTCCGCGAGCGGACGCCCTGCCCTCCTTCGGGACCGAGATCGTCGAAGTGCTCTCGCCGACCAACCCGCTCGGCATCAAGGCCGCGGGCGAAGGCGCCACCACCCCCGCTCCTGCCGCGGTCATCAACGCGATCGTCGACGCCTTGAGCGCGCTAGGCGTGCGCGACCTCGGCATGCCCGCCACTCCCGAGAACGTCTGGCGGGCGATCCGGACTGCGGGGACGGCCAGTCGATCCTGATCGCAGCATCAACGGAGCTATCTATACTATGTCACCGGGAACCCCGACCATGCGCCCGTTCACGCAGCTTTCTTTCGCCGCGCTCGCGGTTTTTCTATTGGCGCCGGGCGCCCCCGCTCAGTCCTATCCGAAAGGCCCGGTGCACGTCATCGTGCCGTTTCCGGCCGGCGGAGGCGTCGACGCGGCGGGCCGAATCCTCGCCCAGAAGCTCTCCGAGAGTTTCGGCAAACCCTTCCTGATCGAGAACCGCGGCGGCGCGAACGGAAACATAGGCACCGAGGCAGCGGCGAAATCGCCGAACGACGGCGCGACCCTGCTCTTCACGGGCGCCGGCTTCGTCACCAACCCCAGCCTCTACCGGCAGGTCCCCTACGATCCGATCAGGGATTTCGATCCCGTGAGCCTGATGGCGCTCGGACCCAACGTCCTCGTCGTGCATCCTTCCCTTCCTGTGCATTCCGTGCAGGAACTGATCGCGCTCGCCAGGGCGCAGCCCGGAAAAATCGGGTTCGCCGGCTCGGGCTCGGGCAGCACGCCGCATCTGGCGGGCGAGCTCTTCAACGTGATGGCCGGCGTGCAGCTCGTGCACATACCTTATCGCGGCTCGGGCCCTGCGATGATCGGTCTGCTCGCCGGCGAGGCTCCGGTGATGTTCCTGCCCGCGATCAACGCCGGCGCGCACGTCGCCTCCGGACGCCTGCGCGCGCTGGCGGTGACCAGCCCGGAGCGGCTGGCGTCGATGCCGCACCTGCCGACCGTGTCCGAGGCGGGCCTTCCGGGCTATGAGTCCAGCCAGTGGTACGGTCTGCTCGCACCCTCCGGGACACCGAGCGAGGTGCTCGATCTGCTCAACGCCCGGGTTGCGAATATCATGCGGGCTTCGGACATGAAGGCCCGCATGACGAATGACGGCCTGGTTCCGATCGGCGGCAGCCGCGAGCAGTTCGCCGCTCACATCAAAAGGGAGATCGGCAAGTGGGCGAAGGTGATCCGCGCATCCGGCGCGAGGGTGGATTGAGCCCATGAGCGACCTGGATTTCACCCGACCGAAGGAGCTCCCGCCGACCTCGAGCTACGATCCCGCGGTAGCGATGGAGTTCTTCAGCTCCGTCGGCAAGACGGAAGCCCACGGGCAGGGCGCGACAATTTTTGCCGAGAACGAAAAAAGCAGCCGGCTGCTGCTGAAGAGCGACAAGATGTACCTGCTCCTGGAAGGCGAGGTCAGCCTGACCGCCAGGGGAAAGCTCGTCGGAACGGTCGGGAAGGGCGAGATCTTCGGCGAGCTGGCCTCGATCAGCCAGATGCCGCGCAGCGCTTCCGCCGTGGCGAAACTGCCTTGCAGGGTCATCGGGCTCGACGAAGGCCAGTTTCACAGCGCGCTGCGGAAAAAACCCGAGTTCGCGCTCATGGTGATGAGCGTCATGATCCGCCGCATCCGCGGCGCCCTCGGCCAGCGCGGGCCCGCAGGC
>DASSJA010000212.1:0-2019 GCA_035691445.1 Burkholderiales bacterium
CAGCATGTCCTCGAGGAAGGCGCGCAGATCGTGCCGACCCGGCAGCGTGCCGCGCCGGAGCCCGCCATCGGCCACGTGACCTCCTCCTATTACAGTCCCATTCTCGGCCGATCCATCGCGCTCGCGCTGCTGACTGGCGGCCGCTCGCGCGTGGGCGAGACGCTGTACGTCGCCATGCCGGATGGTGATGTTCCCGTACAGGTGTCCTCGCCGGTCTTCTACGACCCACAGGGGAGCCGCCTCAATGGTTGATCTGTCCACTGCGCGGCAGCAGCAGATCGTGGCGTCGAGCCCCCTCCTTCGGCAGCTACCTCCGGCTTCGCGTTTCGTGCTGCGTGGCGGCCCTCAGGTGCTGGCTGCAGCGGCGGACGCCCTCGCCCTCCCACACAGCGAAGCGGCCTGCCGCGCCGTGCGCAAAGACGGCCGCGCGATGCTCTGGCTGGGACCGGACGAGCGGCTGCTGATCGGACCTGCGGATGCGGACAGCGAGATGCTCCGCCTGCTGCAACACGCGCTGGCGGGAATGGATCATTCGTTGGTCGAGGTCAGCCATGCGCAGACCGCGATCGAGGTGAGCGGTCCGGGGGCGCCTGCCGCCCTCAATATCGGTTGTCCGTTGGATCTCGATCCGGCGTCATTTCCGGTTGATATGTGCACCCGGACAGTGTTCGCGAAGGCGCAAATCGTGATGTGGCGGACGGGACCCGAGACTTTCCGCGTCGAAACGGCACGCTCGTTCGCCCCGTACGTGACCGAGCTCCTGGCACTGGCCGCCCGCGAGCCTCCGAATCGGTAAGCGCGACTCCAAACTAAAGTGCCAGCTCCACCTCGAAAGCCGCCGCGGGTCATCCTCGCCCGCATGTCGCTGCGCAGCTATCGAGGCGACAACTACTGTGACAAAGGGGGCTCCTTTTGCATGCCCCTGCCGAGATAGTTTCCATGGAAACTATCGGCGATGGCCGGAGCCCCCCGAGGCGGGCATCGAGATCCGCAAGGTGAGTTTCCTTGGAAACTATTCAGGCGGCTGGCCTTTAGAGCGCCTGGGATCTGGCACGACGCTTTGCGCCGGTCCAGCACGCGAGCGAGAATCTATGCAGGGTCTCCATTGAGCGAGTAAAGATGCCCAAATTCCAGCCGGAGGGTTGGCACACCGTCACACCGCGGATAGTCGTACGGGAGCCGGAAAAGCTCGTCGCGTTCATCAAGTACGTTTTCCACGCGCGCGGGGAATTGAGTCCCGGCCGGCCGGCCGAAATCACGATCGGGGACTCCGTGGTCATGGTCAGTGACGGGGCTGGCCTTCGCGATCCGGTCCAGGCGTTTCTATACGTCTACGTAGAGGACACGGATTCGACCTATGAGCGCGCAATCGCAGCGAGCGCGATCTCGATCGAACGGCCGAGCGACATGCCCTACGGCGACAGGCGCGCGATGGTGAAAGATCCCTGGGGAAATTTCTGGCAGATCGCCACGCGGAGACGCGACGACAGCCCGCGCCGGAAGTAGCCCGGACAGATCGACCGATACGACTCAGGACTTCGGACGCTCGTTGCCGGGATCGTAGAGCGCTCGCTGCCCCACCCCCGCCACCCGCAGGGGGTAGTACTCGCCGAAGTATTCCATGATCAGCGTGCGCCCTTCCTGCGCGTAGCGCTCCGGGAGATAGCCGAGAGCGATGTTCTTTCCCACTGACGGCCCGTAAGCGATGCTGGTGATCGACGAGCGGCGCCCGCGGTCATCGATCAGCACCTCGCGAGTCTCCGGATCCAGGATCGGCCACTGCCCCACCGGATAACGCGCAACGCCCTTGGCGTCGACGTTGCTTTCCATCGTCAGGGTAGACAGGTAAGCGCTCTGACGAAGGCGCTCGCGCTGCGCGACGTAAGCCGCTTTGCCGTGAAATTCGTCACCCTTGACCTTGGCTCGCGCCAGCCCCGCCTCGTACAGGTTGTACTCCGTCAGCAAATCCGCATTCTGCAGACGCAGGCTCTTCTCCATGCGCCGCGTGTTGGCGTAGGT
>DASSJA010000213.1:0-2686 GCA_035691445.1 Burkholderiales bacterium
GATCGCCTGGGGCGCGCAGAACATCTCCGAGCACGACGCCGGAGCCTACACGGGCGAGGTCTCGGGGGCCATGCTCAAGGAGTTCGGCTGCCGCTACGCGATCGTCGGCCATTCGGAGCGACGCGCGCTCTATGGCGAGGATGACGCCCGCGTGGCGGCCAAGTTCATCGCGGCGCGCCGAGCCGGCCTGACGCCGATTCTGTGCGTGGGCGAGACACTGGAGCAGCGCGAGCGGGACGAGACGGAGAGCGTGGTGGGGCGCCAGCTCGATGCGGTGGTCGGCGCGGCGGGAGCGCCCGCGCTCGCCGACGCGGTGCTCGCTTACGAGCCGGTATGGGCCATCGGTACCGGCAGGAACGCAACGCCGCAGCAGGCTCAGGAAGTGCACGCCTTCGCCCGCAAGCGCCTCGCGGCGCGCGATCCCGCGCTCGCCGCCCTCACGATCCTCTACGGCGGCAGCGTGAAACCGGGGAACGCGAAGGAGCTTTTCGCCATGCCCGACATCGACGGAGGATTGATCGGTGGGGCGTCCCTCTCGGCTCCGGATTTCATCGCCATCTGCGCGGCCGCGCGCCGCTAGAATATCGCGCGAAACATGATCTGAAAGGAAAGAACATGGATTTCTGGTTCACTGTGATACTCGTCGTCGACGTCCTCGTCGCGCTGTGCATCATCGGCCTGGTCCTGCTTCAGCACGGGAAGGGCGCGGACGTAGGCGCGGCGTTCGGCAGCGGCGCTTCGGGAAGCCTGTTCGGGGCGAGCGGGTCGGCCAACTTCCTGTCGCGCACGACCGCCGTACTGGCGGTGGTTTTTTTCCTGACGACCTTCACCCTCGCTTATCTCGTGACGCACAAGCCGCGCGCGAGCGGCGGTGTGATGGACACCGTCAAGGACCAGCCTCAGCCGGCACCGCAGGCTCCCGCGCCGGCCGAGGCGCCCAAGGCGCCCGAGGCGGAGAAATCGAAAGCAAACGAGGTGCCGAAGTAGTAAAATCGAACCGTTTTGGGCGGGCTCGTTTTTCGATCCGGCGACGCAACTGGCCAATCATGCCGACGTGGTGAAATTGGTAGACACGCCGCCTTGAGGGGGCGGTGGCGAAAGCCGTGAGAGTTCGAGTCTCTCCGTCGGCACCATAAAAAGGGGGACTTGGATCGGAAGCGGAGGACTTCCGGCCCAAGTCCCCATTTTTGAGAAATGCTGGAAAACTACTTCCCGGTCCTGCTGTTCATCGCGATCGCCCTGGTGTTCGGCGGCATCCTGATCGCGGCTGGCGCGGTGCTCGGACCGAACCGACCGGACAGCGAAAAGCTGTCCCCCTACGAATGCGGGTTCGAGGCGTTCGAGGACGCGCGCATGAAGTTCGACGTGCGCTACTACCTCATCGCGATCCTGTTCATTCTGTTCGATCTCGAGATCGCGTTTCTCTTTCCCTGGGCCGTGGCGCTCAGCGAGATCGGGAGCCTGGGCTTCTGGTCGATGATGGTGTTCCTCTTCATCCTCGTCGTGGGCTTCGTGTACGAGTGGATGAAAGGCGCCCTGGAATGGGAATGAGGTGATCTATGGGCATTGAAGGCGTTCTCGAGGAAGGCTTCGCGACCACCACGCTCGACAGCCTCATCAACTGGACACGCACCGGGTCGCTCTGGCCGATGACATTCGGCCTGGCGTGCTGCGCGGTCGAGATGATGCACGCGGGCGCGGCGCGCTACGACCTCGACCGCTTCGGCGTGGTGTTCCGGCCGAGCCCGAGGCAGTCCGACGTGATGATCGTCGCAGGCACACTGTGCAACAAGATGGCGCCGGCGCTGCGCAAGGTGTATGACCAGATGGCCGAGCCGCGCTGGGTGATCTCGATGGGATCGTGCGCGAACGGCGGCGGGTACTACCATTATTCCTACTCGGTGGTGCGCGGCTGCGACCGCATCGTTCCGGTGGACGTGTACGTACCCGGCTGCCCGCCGACCGCCGAAGCGCTCCTCTACGGCATCGTGCAGCTGCAGAACAAGATCAAGCGAACCAATACGATCGCGCGTTGATCATGTCGGCGAAGCTCGAACAACTCAAGGGCTCACTCGACTCCGCCCTCGGCGGCAAGGCGGTCTCCCTCGCGGAAGCGCTGGGTGAGCTGACGCTGGAGATCGACGCCAGGGAGTACGCGGCGACCGCGCGGTGGCTGCGCGACGATCCGGAGACCCGCTTCGAGCAGCTCATCGATCTGTGCGGCGTCGACTATTCCGGCTACGGCGAGGGCGGGCGCGCAGGGCGGCGTTTCGCGGTGGTGTCGCAGCTCCTGTCGCTTACGCACAATCGCAGACTGCGGCTGCGCGTGTTCGCTCCCGACGACGATTTTCCGGTCGTCGATTCGCTCACCGGGATCTGGCCCAACGCGAACTGGTACGAGCGCGAGGCCTTCGACCTGTTCGGGATCATGTTCACCGGCCACGAGGACCTGCGCCGGATCCTCACCGACTACGGCTTCATCGGTCACCCCTTCCGCAAGGACTTCCCGCTCTCGGGCAACGTCGAGATGCGCTACGACCCGGAGCAGAAGCGCGTGATCTACCAGCCGGTCACGATCGAGCCGCGCGAGATCACGCCGCGCGTGATCCGCGAGGACGAGTACGGCGACCTGGGCTCGAAGAAGCATTGACCATGGCTGAGATACGGAATTACACGTTGAATTTTG
>DASSJA010000214.1:0-12441 GCA_035691445.1 Burkholderiales bacterium
TACTTCTTGTCGCCCTTGTCGGCCTTGTCGCCCTTGCCGCCCTTGCCGCCCTTTTCCTCGGCGGCCGGCGCCCCGGGCTCGGGAGCCTTCTGCTTGACAGTCGGCACGTCGGCCGCGGCCGGCACGGCACCTTCCACGGGCGCGACCGCGCCTTCGACACCGACGGCTGCTGCGGCGGCCGCAGCGGCTTCCTCTTCCTCGGCGATCGCCGCCTTCGGGATCTGCGCCGACGCCACCGTCGGATTCTCATTGCCTCTCAGCGCCAGCTCCACGCCTTTCGGCAGCGTGAGCTCTCGCACGTGAATCGAATGGCCGATCGAGATCTGCGACAGATCGACCTCGATGAATTCGGGCAGGTCCACCGGCAGGCAGCGCACATCGATCTCGCTCAGGACGTGCGTGATCAGCCCGCCCTGCTCCTTGATCGCCGGCGATTTCTCGGCGTTGACGAAGTGCAGGGGCACCCTGATGTGGATCTTCTCGTCGGCCGAGACGCGTTGAAAGTCGATGTGCTGCACCTCCGCCTTGAACGGATGCATGTTGACCGCGCGCAGCAGCACCTGCTGCTTCGCTCCGTCGAGGGCCAGCGTGAGGACCGACGCGTGAAACTTCTCGTCGAGCAGCTGGTGATAAAGCGAGTTCTGATCGAGCTCGATGTTGACGGGGGGCGTCTTGCCTCCGTAGAGAATCCCGGGAGTCCTGCCCCCGCGGCGCAGGCGGCGGCTCGCACCCCTTCCCTGCACGTTCCGCGTTCTTGCTACGACTTCGATTGCCATGTTGCCTCCGTAAAAAACCGCCGCCCGCGACCAGGCGACGCGTTGAAAAAATCTATTCCATGAACAGCGAGCTGACCGAGTCCTCGTTGCTGATCCGCAGAATCGTCTCCGCCAGCAGTCCCGCCACCGAAAGCACGCGGATCCTGCTGCACCCCTGGGCCGCTTTCGACAGCGGAATCGTGTCCGTCACCACCAGCTCGTCCATCTGCGACTCGGCGATCCGCTCGACGGCCCCGCCGGAGAGAACGGGGTGCGTGCAGTACGCAACGACCCGCATCGCCCCTTCCTCCTTGAGCGCCTGTGCCGCCTTGCACAGCGTATTCGCGGTATCGACGATGTCGTCCATGATCACGCAGGTACGCCCCTTCACGTCGCCGATGACGTTCATGACCTCCGAAACGTTGGGCTGCGGGCGCCGCTTGTCGATGATCGCCAGGTCCGACTCCAGGCGCTTGGCCATCGCGCGCGCCCGCACCACGCCACCGACGTCGGGCGACACCACCAGCAGGTTCTCGTACTGGTGCTTCCAGACGTCGCCCAGCAGCACGGGGGTCGCGTAGACGTTGTCCACTGGGACATCGAAAAAACCCTGGATCTGGTCGGCGTGCAGATCCATGGTCAGCACCCGGTCCACTCCGGCGGCCTGAAGCATGTTCGCCGCCACTTTCGCGCTGATCGCCACGCGCGCCGAGCGCGGGCGCCGATCCTGACGCGCATAGCCCATGTACGGGATCGCCGCAGTCACCCGGGCTGCCGACGCGCGCTTCAAGGCGTCCACGATCAGCAGCACCTCCATCAGGCTGTCGTTCGCGGGAGTGCAGGTGGACTGCAGCACGAAGCAGTCCTTTCCGCGCACGTTCTCCAGCAGCTCCACCATGATCTCCCCGTCGGAGAACTTGCCCACCGTCGCGTGGCCGATCGGGATGTTGAGCCTCCTCACGACCGCGTGCGCAAGCAGCGGGTTCGCGTTCCCGGTGAAAACCATCAGGCTTTCGTAGGCCATGCGCCTTTGCTCGAGTCGCTCGATTCGCGAGGACCGGCGGCCCTCACGACAAAAAATTAGCCGCGTCCGCGGCTCCCTCCTCGCTCCTCATTACCGCTGTTCCTGGCTGGGGAGGAAGGATTCGAACCCTCGCATGGCGGAATCAAAATCCGCTGCCTTAACCAGCTTGGCGACTCCCCAGGCGCTAACCCTCGCTCTCCAGGAACGCCGCGAGCGGCTGGCGATCCAGCCCCCGCACGACGAAGCCGCGCATGTCCGCGGGCATCCTGGAGTGGACCGACCGCGCTTCGCGCTCGGTCGCAAATTCGGCGAATACGCAGGCGCCCGAGCCGCTCATGCGCGCATCGCCGAACCGCCTCAGCCATTCGAGATGCGCCGCGACTTCCGCGTGGCGCCGGCACACGACCGGCTCAAGATCATTCACCCCGAAACCGGCCGAAAAGCTCGATATTTTGATGGTTTGGGAATTTCGTGTCAATTCGAGCGACGAGAAAATCTCCCGCGTCGACACCGCGACCGGTGGTACGAGCACGACGTACCACGCCTTCGGCAGCTCGAGAGGCGAGAGCCGCTCGCCGATGCCTTCGCCGAAGGCGTTTCCCCCGAAAAGAAAGAAAGGAACGTCGGCCCCGAGCGTGAGCGCCATCGCCGCGAGCTTCTCTCTGGAGAAGCCCACGCCCCAGAGGCGATTCAGCACCACAAGCGTGGTGGCGCAATCGGAGCTTCCCCCGCCCAGGCCCCCGCCGGTCGGAATGTTCTTCCTGATGTCGATCTCGACCCCGAGTCGTGCCTTGCCCTCGGCTTGAAGAAGGCGCGCGGCGCGCACCGAAAGCTCGTCGCTCTCAGCGATTCCGGGAAGCGCCCGCGCAAGCCTGATCCTGCCGTCTTCGCGCGGCGTGAAGCGCAGCCAGTCGCATCGCTCGATCAGCCGGAACGCGGTCTGCAGCAGATGGTAGCCATCGGCCCGCCGCCCGACCACATGCAGGAAGAGATTCAGCTTGGCAGGCGCTGGATAGCGGCGCTCCCAGGGATTCAATTTGCCCATCGATCCACGACCAGGCGAATCTCGAGGTCTTCGCGCGCGAGGCTGAGCCGGAAGGGTCGCCCTTGGCGAAATTCTCCATACGTGACCTTCCAGCCGTCCTGCCGGATCTCCAGGCCTTCGTCCGCACGGCCGCGGATCTCCGCCGGCCGCCCCGGGCTCGCGCGCGCCTGCACCCAGTCCGACAGGCCCGAGAGAGGCAGGCGCCAGCCGAGCGCCTGTTCAGTGAGGCTTTCCGCGTCGGCGGCGCGATATTCTTTGCCTTCACCGGTCACCAGCTCGAACCGGTCTCCTTCCCGGCTGATCCGCGCGACGCCCTGGCCGATCGGGGAGGTGATGAGCAATTCGTCGGTATCGATCGAGTGACGCCAGAATATGCGGCCGGACCCGGAGTCTTTTGCGTGGCGGATGACGACGCGGCCGGAGAGCTCGAACCCGCCGGGGGAAACGGGCCGGGGCCCGGGCAGCGCCGCGCAAGCGCCTAGGACTGCGCCCGCGGCGATGCACAGCGCAAACCGGGCCACGGAGGAGTCTACGGGTCAGTGCTTGAGACGCTTGATGGTGTTGGCGAGCGTCTCGTTGTCCGGACTTTCCCGGGTGGCGTCGCGCCAGACGCGCTCCGCCTCGGTCCGCTCGCCCAGCGCCCACAGCACCTCGCCGAGATGGGCCGCGATCTCCGGATCGGGTCGCCCGGCGAACGCGCGGCGCAGATAGCCGAGCGAATCCTTCAGGTTGCCCATCCGGTACAGCACCCAGCCCATGCTGTCGATGATGAACGAATCGTCGGGAGCGAGCTTGAGCGCCTTTTCGATCAGCTCGCGCGCTTCCGGCAGGCGCTCGTTGCGGTCAGCGAGGGAGTAACCGAGCGCGTTGTAGGCGTGCGCATGCTCCGGTCGTATTTCGATCAGCTTGCGGAGCGAAGCCTCGAGGATGTCCACACGCTCGATTTTGTCCGCGAGCATCGCGTAGTCGTAGAGAAGATCGGGATTGTTCGGCAGGCGGTCGAGCGCCCTCCCTACGAGGTCGAACGCGGCCTTGGGCTGGTTGGCGTCGCGCAGGAGCTGCGCCTCGGCGAGAATCAGCTGCACGCGCTGCTGGCTGCTGTTCGCCGCCGCCTGCTGAAGGCGTGCACGAGCTTCATCGAGCTTGCCTTCCCTGGCGAGCACCTGGGCGTAGCGTATCTGCCCCTGCACGTACTGCTCGCCTTCGCCGATCTCGCCGTACCACTTGAGGGCCTCCGGAAAATTCTTCCGCTCCTCCGCGACCTGGCCGAGATAGAGGCGCACGCCGTCCTTGTCGCGGTACGAGCTGCTGATCAGGCTCTTCAGATATCTCTCCGCGGCGTCGTAGTCCTTCAACTGCAGCGAGAGCAGCGCCACCGCGAACGCCATGTCGGTGTTGTCGGGCACCCCGACCATCAGTTTCTGGAACTCCGCGCGCGCCTCGTCGAAGCGTTTTTGCGCAACCAGAATTCTCGCGTAGGCGAGGCGTGCTTCGCGTGCCGCCGGATACTTCTTGACGAACGAAGCCAGCACCGCCACCGCCTGGTCGGCGGAGACCTTCTGCAGCAGTTGTGCTTCGAGCAGAACGGCAGGCTCCGAGTCGGGCCGCGACTGTCGCGCCTTTCGAGCTTCTTCCAGAGCGATCCGTTCCTCGCCAGCCCCCACGGCCGTCCGGGCCACGGCGATATGCGCTTCCGGGAGTCCCGGATAGTCCGCCGCGAGACCCTGCACGAGCTTGAGCGCGGCCTGCCTGTCCTTCGCGCCCGCCAACGTGCGGGTGAGCTGCGTGAATCCGGCAGCGGGTTCGTTGGCCGAATCGGCGAGCAGCTTCTTGAGATGAGGCATAGCTTCGTCGTAGCGGCCGGCGGAAACCAGCAGTCCGGCGACGGCCTGGAGCGCACGCGTGGACGTCGGATCGGCCTCATGCCAGATCGTCGCCGCTTCGATGGCCGCGTTGGTCATGCGCGCGTAAAGCGCGATCTCGGTGGCACGACGCGCAATCCGCGGATCCCGGGTGCGCTTCGCCAGGTCGACGTACGCCTGTGCGGAGAGCGCGACATTGCCGCGCTGGCCCGCGATCTCGGCAAGCAGGAACTCGTAGAGTGTTTCCTCGGTCAGCTCCTCCTTGGGATAGGCCGAGCGGTTCTCAGGCTCGGCCTGGCCGGCCTGACCGTCTCCCTGGGGCACGTCCGCGTCCGATTCGTCCTGGGCTTCCTCGTGCGCGGTCGCCGGCTGCGGCGGGTTGACCGCGCATCCCGCAAGCACGGCAAACGCCATCGCGGCGAACAGGCGCGACACCGTGAGGAGAGCGGGCATTCTGCTTTGCGGCTTCTGCATGTGCTGTGGTCGAGGGCTAGTTTAGGTATATTTCAGAGGCGAGACAAGGATACTAAGTTCCCTCCGTGCCAGAGTTGCCGGAAGTCGAGATCACCCGCAGCGGCATCGAGCCCTTCGTGCTCGGAAAAACCATTACGGGCGTAGCCGTGCGCAATTCCAACCTGCGGCGGCGCGTGCCGCGAAACCTGGGCCGGCTCCTCGTCGGCAAGCGGGTAAGGCGCCTGCTGCGCCGTGGGAAGTATCTGCTGTTCGAATGCGACGACGGTTGCCTTATCGTGCACTTGGGCATGTCGGGGAGCTTGCGCATTGTCGAGCCACGATCGGTTCCCCGCAAACACGATCACGTGGATCTCGTGTTCAGCGGCTCGGTGCTGCGCCTTCGCGACCCGCGCCGCTTCGGGCTCGTGCTCTGGAGCCAGGGCGACGCCCTCCGCCATCCGCTGCTCGCGCGGCTCGGCGTCGAGCCCCTCAGCGGGGAATTCTCCCCGGAATTTCTCTATCGGGCCACGCGAGGCCGCGCGGTCGGCATCAAGCAACTGCTGATGAACGCGAGCGTCGTCGTCGGGGTCGGAAACATCTATGCGAACGAAAGCCTGTTCAAGGCGGGGGTCGATCCCCGCGTACGGGCGGGGCGCCTGTCGCGCGCGCGATGCGGCCGGCTGGTGACCGCGGTCAGGGAGACGCTTCTCGCGGCGATAGCCGCCGGAGGATCGAGTCTGCGCGACTTCGTCCAAGCCGACGGCGCCTCGGGCTATTTTCAGCAGCAGTACTGCGTGTACGACCGCGCGGCCCTCCCCTGCCGGGTATGCGGAGCGGCGATCCGGGTGGCGCGGCTCGGCCAGCGCTCCAGCTTCTACTGCTCGACCTGTCAGAGATGACTCGGCACGCTCATTTCGCGCGCTTTCCCACTTTCCGCGCGAGAGCGCGGGCGACTTGCGGCTGCACGAACTTGCCGACGTCGCCCCCGAGAGAGGCGATCTCGCGCACGATCGTCGCCGAGATGAATTGATACTGCTCGGCCGGGGTCAGGAACACCGTCTCCACGTCCGGATAGAGGTAGCGGTTCATCCCCGCCATCTGGAATTCGTACTCGAAATCCGACACCGCCCGCAGGCCCCGCAGGATGACCTGGGCCTTCTGTGCCCGGACGAAGTCCATGAGCAAGCCTCTGAAGCCCTCGACCTTGACGTTGCCGTACGGCTTGAGCACCTCGCGCGCCAGGCGCACGCGCTCGTCCAATTGGAAGAAGGGGCGCTTCGCCTCGCTGACGGCGATGCCGACCACGACTTGGTCGAACAAGGCGGCGGCGCGCCTCACCAGATCCTGGTGACCCAAGGTAATCGGGTCAAACGTTCCCGGATACACCGCCTTGATCATCGATCTCGCCTACCAGAAGATGGAAATGCACGTTTCCCGCGCGCGCGCTCTTGAAGACTGCCCAGCCGCGGGGCGGGTCGAAAACCGAATCGCTCTCCACATACACGCGCCCCCTCTCGGAGAGAACGCCGCGCACCGGCGTCAACGTTGCCGCCTGCAGGCCCAGGCGGTATGGAGGATCGACGAACACGACGTCAAAACGCGAGCGCGCGCCGCGGGCGAATTCTAGCGCATCGCCGCGCACGATAGTCAGGTTCCTCGCTCCCAGCTTGTGCGCGTTTTCACGCAGGGCGCGCAGGGCCGCTGGATCCTTCTCCACCATGACCGCGGAAGCGGCACCGCGCGAAAGCGCCTCGAAACCGAGCGCGCCGCTGCCGGCAAAGAGGTCGAGGCAGGCCATGCCGCTCAAGTCCTGCCCAAGCCAGTTGAAGATCGTCTCGCGCACGCGATCGGGCGTCGGCCTCAGATCCGCAGCATCGGGGAATTCGAGGATGCGGCTGCGCCAGATGCCGCCGATGATGCGGACGGTATTGCGTCTAGTCCGACGCACCGACGACCACGACCGAGAGCTTCTCGGGATCGATGCGGCGCGAAAAAGCGCTGCGGATCTGCTCGAGCGTCACCGCTCGCAAACGGGCCGGATACTCCTCCAGCCAGTCCACGGGCAGCTTGTAGAACCCGATCACGGCAAGCTGCTCGAGAAGCTTGCGATTGGTATCGATGCGCAGAGGAAACCCTCCGATGAGACTCTCTTTCGCCGCTGTCAGCTCGGCGTCGGTCGGTCCCCGCGCTACGAACGCCGCGACAACGTCGCGCGCGCGCTTGAGCGCCTCGCCGGCCTGGTCGCGTCGCGTCTGCAGACCGACCACGAACGGGCCTTCCTGTCTGGACGGGTAGATATAACTGTAGACGCTGTATGCAAGCCCGTGCTTGCTGCGCACTTCTGTCATGAGCCGCGACACGAACCCGCCGCCTCCGAGGACGTAGTTGCCGACCAGCATCGGAAAGTAGTCGGGATCGATGCGCGCCAGCGCCGGCACGCCCAGGAGGACATGGGCTTGCGTCGAGGAATGGGCTACGCGCACCGTCTCGCCCGATCTGGGCGGCACGACGGGAGGGAGGGTGCCTTCCTCGCCTTTTTCGAGGCGCGATGTGAGCTCCTCGGCGAGCGCTCGGGCCGCATCCCGGGTCAGGTCGCCGACGATGGTGACTGTGGCACCCGCCGATCCGTAGTGAGCGCGGTAGTGGCGCAGCACGTCCTCCAGAGTGACCGCCGAAAGCGTGGCAGGCTTCGCCGTCCGCCCGTAAGGGTGAGACGGGTACATAAGCGCGTACAGGCGCTCTTCGGCGATGTGATCGGGCTGGGTCTCGTCCTCGGCGGCGTTGGCGATCGCGCGAGCTTTCTCGCGCTCGAAGGCCTCGCTCGCGAACCGCGGCGACTGAATGACGTCGGCGAGCGCATCTACGGCGGCCGTGAGTTCGATCTCCGACGAAAGGGTACGCAGCGCGTACCCGGCGCGATCGACGTCGAAGTTGTCGCGCAACTCCCCACCCGCATCGGCGATTCTGCGGTCGATCTCGGCTTCGGAATAGCGCGACGAACCCGCCTTCATCAGAGTCAGCGTGAGCCGCCCGAGACCGGCGCGATCGCCCGGATCGTAGGCACTGCCCGCGGCGAATTCGACCGACACATCCACGATCGGCAGCGCGTGGTTTTCGACAAAATACGCCTGCGTCCCGGAGCGGGTAGACCAGTGCTCGATCTGCACCCTCGCCTCGACGGGCAGGGTCACGGCGAAAAGCAGCAGCGTCATCGCAGCACGCAGCGTGAGGCGCATGCTCAATGCCCGTCCGGTGCAGCGGCGGGCACGGGCCGGCCAGGAGGCTGCGGGTCGAGCACGGCCACCGTCAGGCCGTCGTCGATCAGGTATTTCGCGGCGACGCTTCTGACTTGCTCGGCGGTGACCGACTTGATCCGCTCCGGGATCAGGTCGGCGTCGTGAAAAGACAATCCGCTCGACTCGAGCTCCCCGAGCTCGAGCGCCTGCGCGAAAAAAGAGTCTCTCCGGTAGACGAATTGGGCGAGAAGCTGCACTTTCGCCCGTCGCAATTCTTCGGACGTGACGCCCTCGGCGACGATGCGCGCGGCGATTTCCCGCAGACCCGCTTCGAGCTCCGCCCCGCTGTGCCCCTGGGCAGCGGCGGCGTTCAGAAACACCATCCCGGGCCCGCGCGAGATCAGCTCATACTCCGCACCCGCGGAGGTGGCGATGCGGCGCTCGCGCACCAGAATCCGGTTGAGCCGCGCCGAATCGTTGCCGCCGATCAGCTTGACCAGAGCCAAAACCGCGAAAGGCTCCCAGTCCCTTGCCGGATCGCGGAGGGCCGGTGCCTTGTAGCCGAACCGCACGTAGGCCAGCTCTGCCGGCGCTTTGAGGACGACGTGCTTGATGCCTCGCTGGACGGGCTCGGGGAGCGGCTTGCGCTCGGGAATTTTTTTTCGGGCGACCGGACCATAGTAACGCCTCGCCAAGGAAAGCACCCGCTCGGGGCTGACGTCGCCGACCACGACGACCGTGGCGTTATTGGGTGCGTACCAGCGCTTGTACCAGGCAGCCGCGTCCTCCCAGCCCATGTTCTGGAGATCCTGCATCCATCCGATAATCGGCCACTTATACGGATGGGCGGCGAAAGCCGTCGCAAGCAGGCTTTCGTTCAAAAGAGAGCGCGGCTGGTCTTCGTAGCTCAACCGCCGTTCTTCCATGACGACTTTGATCTCGCGGGCGAATTCCTCCGGACGGATCGACAGATTCGCCATCCGGTCCGCTTCCAGGCGCATCACGAGAGGCAACCGGTCGCGCTGCACCTGCTCGTGGTACACCGTGTAGTCGGTCGAGGTGAAGGCGTTCTCGCGGCCGCCCACCTGGGCGATGAGCCGCGAGAACTCTTCGGGCCCTACGCGCCGGGTTCCCTTGAACATCATGTGCTCGAGCACGTGCGCGATCCCGGTCGTACCCGGCGACTCGTCCATCGAGCCGGCCCGATACCAGACCTGGTGCACAACCGTCGGTGCGCGGTGATCTTCCTTCACGATGAGGCGCAGCCCGTTCGCGAGGGTGAATTCGCTCGAGTCGGCGTGCGCCGCCGAGGCGAGCGCAAGCGCTACGATGAGGATGGCCGTTTGCGGGGGAATCATTGCGGTGAATGCTAAAATCCGGCGTTCTCATTCTATAGCGGTTTGCCTCCCGTCTACGCGACTCATGCTTGAAGCTTCTTCCGAAATGGCGCGTCCGGAGGGTTCGTGGGCCGCGCGGCTCAAGAACGGGCTCGCCCGGACGCGTTCGCGGTTGCCGGGCATTTTCCGGGACCGGCCAGTCGACGCGGCGTTGTACGACGATATCGAGACCGTCCTGCTTGCGAGCGACGCGGGTCTCGAGGCGACGCGGTTCCTGCTCGCGGGCCTGCGCGAACGCGCGGGCCGCTCGAGCACTCCCGAGCAGCTGAAATCCTTGCTCCGGACCCTGCTCGTCGAGTTGCTCTCGCCGCTCGAGCGCCCTCTCGATTTCACCGGCGATAAACCCCATGTCATCCTGCTCGCGGGCGTGAATGGGGCGGGAAAGACGACCTCGATCGGCAAGCTCGCGCAATTCTTCCGGGCGCAGGGGCGCTCGGTGCTGCTCGCCGCAGGGGATACGTTTCGCGCGGCAGCGGGCGAGCAGCTCGCCGCCTGGGGCGAGAAGAACGCCGTCACGGTCGTCGCTCAGCCCGGCGGCAGTCCGGGAGCGGTCGTGTTCGACGCCATGGCGGCAGCCCGGGCTCGGGGAATCGACATCGTCATAGCGGACACCGCAGGACGCCTTCCGACGCAGCCGAATCTCATGGAGGAGCTCCGCAAGATCAAGCGCGTCGTCGCGAAGGCCGAGCCGGGTGCCGCTCATGAGGCATGGCTGGTACTCGACGCGAACACGGGCCAGAACGCTCTCAGCCAGGTCCAGGCTTTCGACGACGCGCTGGGCCTCACCGGACTGATTCTGACGAAGCTGGACGGCACGGCAAAAGGCGGCGTGGTGTGCTCGATCGCGCTCGGCCGATTCCGGCGTCCGTTGCCGCTCAGGTTTCTCGGGGTTGGGGAAGGGATAGACGATCTGAGGCCGTTCGCCGCCGATGAGTTCGTTTCGGCGCTCCTCGATTATTGACTCCCGCAACCTGATGACAATGGG
Source organism: Burkholderiales bacterium (assembly GCA_035691445.1). Taxonomy (GTDB): domain Bacteria; phylum Pseudomonadota; class Gammaproteobacteria; order Burkholderiales; family SG8-39; genus VBDM01. The sequence goes on from DASSJA010000214.1 coordinate 10,758, forward strand.
CGCGCCGAACATAACCGTCGAGCGTAGTTCTTCCTAGGGCGCGTCGTGGCCATCATCTCGCTCCACCAGGTCAGCAAGCGCTATCCAGGAGGGTTCGAGGCCCTCAAGACAGTGAGCTTCTCCGTGGACCCGGGGGACATGCTGTTCCTGACTGGCCATTCGGGCGCCGGCAAAACGACGCTGCTCAAGCTGATCGCCGCGATCGAGCGGGCCAACGGCGGCACGGTACTGGTCAACGGGCAGAACGTTTCTACGATGCGCCCGGCCGCGATCCCTTACCTGCGGCGCAATCTGGGTCTGGTATTCCAAGGGCAGAAGCTGCTCTACGACCGGAGCGTTTTCGACAACGTCATGCTGCCGCTCATCGTGACCGGGCAACCCTATCGCGAAGCCGCGCGGCGCGCGCGCGCCGCCCTGGACAAGGTCGGGCTCCTCACTCGTGAAAAGGCGAACCCCGTCGCCCTGTCGGGCGGAGAGCAGCAGCGCTTGTGCGTCGCGCGGGCGGTGGTAAACCGCCCAGCGATCCTGCTGGCGGATGAACCTACCGCCAGCCTCGACGTCGCTTACGCGAACGAGATCATGGAGATGTTCAATGCCTTCAACCAGGTGGGCGTCACCGTGCTGGTCGCCACGCACGATCAACAGCTGATCGGCAAGTACCGCAAGCGCGTCCTCATGCTCGATCACGGCAAACTCCAATGAGGGTGTGGTTGCAGCATCACCGCTTGAGCCTCGCGCAGACGACGGCGCGCCTGGCGAGGTCGCCCTTCGCCACGACGCTCAACGTTCTGGCTATCGGGGTCGCGCTCGCGCTTCCGTTTGGGGTTTACTGCGTGCTGGGCAATCTCGAGTCCCTGTCGCGCAAGGTTTCGTTCGACCCCCAGCTCTCAATTTTCCTCGCGCGAGATGCGGCGAAGGCGGACATCGCTGCCGTGGAGGGCAGATTGAAAGGAGCCAGGGGCGTGAGCGCGGTGCGCTTCGTTTCCCGCGATGCAGCGCTCGCCGATCTCGGCCGCACCGGCGGCATGGGAGAGGTCATCGCAAGCCTGCCACAGAATCCGCTGCCGGACGCGTTCGTGGTCACACTCTCCGTCAGCGACCCCGTGTTGGCGGACCGGCTCGAGCTTGAGTTCAAAGCGTTGCCCAAGGTCGCCTATGTGCAGGCGGACTCGGCATGGGTGAAGCGCCTGAACGCGCTATTGCGCCTGGGAAGGACCGCGGTGGTCCTCCTGTCCGGACTCCTCGGTATCGCTCTCGTTGCCGTGACCTTCAACACCATCCGCCTGCAGATTCTCACGCAGCGCGACGAGATAGAGCTGTGTCGTCTGATCGGGGCGACGCATGCCTATATCCGTCGTCCTTTCTTCTACCTGGGGTCTTTGCTTGGCTTCCTGGGCGGGCTCGCGGCCCTCGCGATCGTGGCCGCCGGGTTCGTGGTCTTGAATCGCGATCTGGCTCAACTCGCGTACGCCTACGGCACGGACATCCAATTAAGCTTCCCCAAGCCGAATGAGATGGCTTCAGTATTGGGTGCAGCCGCAGCCCTGGGCTGGCTCGGCGCCTATCTTTCAGTAAGTAGGCACTTGCTCGAAGTAGGCCGGAAATAAAGGAAATGCAAGGGCAAGTATGTACCTGAGGAAACAGGTCAATGAATCAGGTACTTAGAAACAAACAGGAAAGCGGG
>DASSJA010000215.1:0-2360 GCA_035691445.1 Burkholderiales bacterium
GGCCGTCATGCGGAAAACCGCGAGGAGAACCAGCAGCAGCACGACCGGGATCAGGGCTACCAGACACGTCAGCCCCAAGCTGCCGAGGGGATCAACAATCTGATTGAACATAGCTGCCTCCCATTGTTCCGACCTTACACGTTTGTCAGCATTGCGCTCGACAAGCCCCTGCTCGGCATATAGACACGCCCGTCCCAAGCTGGTTCGCGCCGCGGTGGCCGGGGTCTCCATTTTTGGGGAGCGGACAGTGGAGGGGCAATCCGCCGTTCCTTTGGCTCCTCGACCACGCACCCCGCGCAAGGTCCCGCGTTTCCCGGTCCCGGGAATTGCGGACGAGAAGGCATCGGCCTTAGACTGCCACCTCCGCCGTAGAGGCGCGCTTGCCGCGAATCTGCTCGTTTCGAGAATTTGTCGCCGGCGAGGTTCCGAGAAGGAAAATCCGCATGGCCAATGAAATCGACGCTCCCGCCCGCCTCGTCGCCCGCCTCGAGCGTCTGCCGTTTTCGCCCTGGCACCGCGCGTTTCTGCTCGTCGCGTTCTTCGGCACTTTGTTCGACGCGGCGGATTTCGCCCTGTTCGGCGCGGCTCTGCCCGCGATCGCGAAGGAATTCCACCTTGGGCCGCAGCAAGCCGGGCTGCTCGCCACCGTCGGCCTGATGGGTGCATTCCTCGGCGCGCTGTTCTGGGGCACGATATCCGATTACATCGGACGGCGCACCGCGTTCCAGGCGACCATCGGCATCTTCGCCGTCTTCACGGGGCTCATCGCCGCGTCGTGGAACATCGCTTCGCTCGCCGTATTCCGCTTCCTCGCGAATTTCGGACTCGGAGGCGAGGTACCGGTCGCCTCCACGCTTTCTTCCGAATTCATGCCGAGCAAGATCCGCGGCCGGGCGACGGGAACGATGATGGCGGCGTTTCCCGCGGGCCTCGTCCTCGCGGCCGGCCTCGCGCTCGCGATACTGCCCAACTACGGCTGGCGCACCCTGTTCGCGGTCGGCGTGGTGCCGGCGATCGTGCTTTTTTTCGTGCGGCGCAACGTGCCCGAGTCGGTGCGCTACCTATTGAGCAAGGGCAAGGTTGCCGAAGCCGGGAAGGCGGTGGACGAAATCGAGCGGCGCGCACTCGGCGCCGGTGGGGGCGCGCCCGCTGCCCAGATCGACGACGAGCTCAGGGCCGCCCGCGAGGTGAGAGCGACCTCGCGGGTGACGGTGCTCGAGCTGATCAGGGAAGGGCGCGCGCCGCGCACGATCCTTCTCTGGGCCGTGTCCTTTTGCTTCCTCTGGTCGTCGAACGGGATTCTGTTCATGCTGCCGACGATCCTCACTCAGCGCGGCATGCCCTTGAGCCAGGCGATCACCCTGACCCTGGTGCAGGCGATCGGCGGCGTATTCGGCTACGTTGCCTGCGCGTTCCTCATCGATCGTTACGGCCGCCGGCCGGTCCTGTTCCTGTACTTCTTCGTGGGCGCCGCATTCCATCTGGCGTTCGCCGTGTCGAGCGGTCTGTGGATGTACGCGGCAATCGCGCTGGTCGGCTGGGTGAATCCGGGGGTATACGGTCCGAGCACGGTCTACGCGGCGGAACTCTATCCGACCCATCTCCGGGCGACCGCGGTAGGCTGGTACTTCGGCATCGGCCGCATCGGTTCCTTCCTTGCGCCCGCGGTGGTGGGCTTCATGCTCGTGCACGGGCTGGGCCAGTACGTGCTGCACACCTTTGCGCTCACTTACTTCATCGCGGCGATCGCCATCTGGCTGGTCGGTATCGAGACCAAGGGCCTGGTGCTCGAGAAAATCACCGGGCTGGACGTCGGAGCGGGGTCGCCGGCTGGCTAGGCGTCCCGGCTCAGCCGTCCTCGCCTGATATAATCCGCGCCGCGTATCGCGCCCGTAGCTCAGTTGGATAGAGTACCTGGCTACGAACCAGGGGGTCGTGGGTTCAAATCCTGCCGGGCGCGCCAATTTCCCGAGGGCCGCGCAAGGCGGCCCTTTCCCTTCCGGGGGGTCTGGAGCCGGCGTCCATATCATGATCGGGGTCTATCGCGAGTTCGAAGGCTGTATGCGGCTCGCCGGGCATGTTTTGCGCCGGCTCAGGGTGCTTGGGCTGCCGCCGGTCCGGGAAGCATTGACTCGCCAGATCTATTTCACCGGGGCAAGCGCCACGGCCGGCGTGGTCGTGCGTGCAGCGTTCATCGGGACGCTCATCATCGCGTACGTCATCGAGGTCCTCGAGGCGAATGCCGAGCTCGCCGTGAAGATTCTGATCTGGGTGGTGTTGCGGGAAGTGGGGCCGCTCATGGCGGCGGTGCTCGTCATCCAGCGCAGCGGCACTGCAGTTGCCACCGAGCTCGCGTTGAT
>DASSJA010000216.1:0-2619 GCA_035691445.1 Burkholderiales bacterium
CGCGAACAGGCCGCCGAACCCGCAACAGACTTCAGCCTGCTCAAGCTCCACCAGCGTCAGGCCCTCGACTCCCGCCAGAAGCCGTCGCGGCTGCCCCTTGATCCCGAGTTCGCGCAAGCCGGCGCAGGAATCGTGATAGGCGACCCTTCCCTCATAGCGCGCCTTGACCTTGTCGACCCCCATGACGCCGGTGAGGAAGCTCACGAGCTCATGCGACTTTGCGGCGAAACGCTCGGCCCGCTCGGCGACGTCCGGCTCGCCCGCGAACAGCGTCGGATAATGCTTGATGAGCATACCGCCGCACGACCCGCTCGGCGCCACGACGTAGTCGCAGTCCTCGAACGCCTCGATCGCCTGAAGCGCGAGCCTCCTCGCGGTCGAGCGGTCGCCGGAATTATAGGCCGGCTGGCCGCAGCAGGTCTGGCTTGGGACCACCACCTTGCAGCCGGCGTCCTCGAGCAGTTTCACCGCCGCGAAGCCGATGCTCGGGCGGATGATGTCGACGAGGCAGGTGACGAAAAGCCCGACGCGGGGCTCAGACTTCCTGGTCGGGCCTGACAAGGCCGCGGTCGCGCTCATCTTATCGTCGCATCCATCTTTATCGCCGGATCCCCGCTCTTGTCGCTTAAGCCTCGCCTCCCTTAAGCTCGCACAATGGCCACGGATATCGCAACCCGCGTCTACAATCATGCGTTTCGCATCGATCCGGCGGTCCGCACTCTGCTCGACACCGATTTCTACAAGCTTCTGATGCTCCAGATGATCTGGAAGATGCATCCGAACCGCCAGGTGACGTTCCAGCTCATCAACCGGACTTCCTCGGTAAGGCTCGCGGATATCGTGGACGAGCGCGAGCTCACCGACCAGCTCGATCATGCCCGCACCCTGCGATTCGCCAAGAACGAGCTGATCTGGCTCGCGGGCAACACCTTCTACGGCACGCGCCATATTTTCGAGCCGGAATTCATGGAGTGGCTGGCTTCGTTCGAGCTCCCGGAATACGAACTGACCCGGCGCGACGGGCAGTACGAGCTGAGCTTCGCGGGCCCATGGACCGGCACGACGATGTGGGAGATTCCCGCTCTCGCCATCATCAGCGAACTGAGGGCCCGGGCGGCGATGCGCGGCATGAGCCGCTTCGACCTGGACGTCCTCTACGCCCGCGCCAAGGCCAAGCTGTGGTCGAAGGTCGAGCGGCTGCGCGTCCTCGAGCATGAGGCGGGGCCGGTGAAAGTGTCGGATTTCGGCGCCCGCCGGCGGCACGGCTTTCTCTGGCAGCGCTGGTGCGTCGAAGCGATGCAGGAGGGCTTGGGCTCAAGTTTCATCGGCACCTCCAATGTCAAGCACGCGATGGACACCGGGCTCGAGGCGGTCGGCACCAACGCCCACGAACTGCCGATGGTCTATGCGGCGGCAGCCGAGGACGATGAGGAATTGCTCGAGTCGCCCTACCGGGTGCTGAAGGACTGGGCGAAGATGTATGGCGGCAACCTCCTGATAGTGCTGCCGGACTGCTTCGGCACCACGTCTTTCCTCGAGCACGCGCCGGACTGGGTGGCGGACTGGAAGGGCGCGCGCCCGGATTCGAAGCCTCCGATCGCGGGCGCGCGCGAGCTTATCGCGTGGTGGAGGAAACGCGGCCGGGACCCGAGGGAAAAGCTAATGGTGCTGTCCGACGCGATGGACATCGACACGATCGAGGAGTCGGTGCGCGCGCTGAAAGGTCAGGTAAACCTGTCGTTCGGCTGGGGCACCAACCTCACCAACGACTTCACCGGCTGCGCCCCCGCTGGGGTCGACGGTCAGCTCAAGGCGATTTCGCTCGTCTGCAAGGTGGTCGAGGCGGACGGGCGCCCCGCGGTCAAGCTCTCGGACAATCCCAACAAGGCGATCGGGCCGCCAGACGAGATCGTGCGCTATCGCCGGGTGTTCGGGACAGCCGGCATGAACGCCATGCTGGTCACGGTGTAGAGGGGCCGATGGGATCGATGGGCTTCGCGGGCTTCGGCCCCAAGGCGCTGCCGTTCTTCAGGGCATTTGCGTTCCATCCGAGCCGCGAATGGTTCGCGGCCAACTGCGAGCCTTACGAGAGCGCGGTCAAAGGGGCGCTCGGCGACCTCGTCGAGGATGTCGCGGGGCGGCTCCGGCGAGCAAAGATACCGATCACGGGAGACCGAAAAACCTCGCTGTTCCGAATTCATCGCGACGTGCGCTTCTCAGCCAACAAGGACCCCTACAAGACCAGCGCGCGCGCCGCGCTCACCTGGTCGGGGGCCAGGAACGATCCCGGGGTCCTCTATGTCCACCTCTCCCCCGAGGAGTGCTTTTTCGCCGCCGGCTTCCATATGCCCGATTCCGACAAGCTCGCGCGGCTGCGCGCGGCCGCCGCGCGGAGCCCCAAGGCGTTCAAGGCGATGACGGCGAAACTCAGGAAGGCGGGGCTCGCCTTGTCGGCGGAGGATTCGCTCAAGCGCGCCCCGCGCGGATACGAGGGAATCGACGAGCCCGAGATCGCCGCCGCGATCCGGCTGAAAAGCATGGTCTGCCTGCGTCCCGTACCCCAGGCCGCGCTAGCCTCGCCTGAGCTCGCCGACGGCTTCTGCGCCTTTGCGCGCGACG
>DASSJA010000217.1:0-2619 GCA_035691445.1 Burkholderiales bacterium
GTTCATCTCTTCGCAGAACGGATGCGCGTATACGAAGCCGCAGCGTTTGCTGCCGTCGGCGGCAGGATGATAGATGCAGAATCGATTGCCGGGTTCAGCCGGCAGAAAGAATGCGCTGGACACGTCAGCCCGCGGCCCGGCGGCTATCGGGGAAGCTTCCGCTCGATGAATTGCGCCAGGCTGCCGAGCGTTTCGAACGTCGATGCGCCGATCTCGTCATCCGCGACCGTGATCCCGAAGTGCTCTTCCAGCGCGGTGATGAGATTGACCACGGCGATCGAGTCGAGCTCGGGAACGGCGCCGAGCAGTGGCGCCGCGGCGTCCATCTGCTGTACGCGGTTGCCCATCTGCAACGCGCTGCCCACGACTGCCTTCACGTCATCGAGCAGCATCGGAATTTTCTCAAGAGTAGCAACAATTCAAGGCCCGCAATCGCCGGCACCGGCGGCAATATGCATCAGGATACCTGGAGTGTCAAACGAACCGCGGCGCGCTCGCTCCGCTCGTTTATCTCCACTGGCACGGCGTCCAGCGAAGCCAATACAATGCCGGAAGAGCAGACCGCATGCCGCCCGCCAGCCCTAATTCCTATCAACCGCATGTCGACGGACTGCGCGCCGTCGCCGTCCTGTCGGTGGTCGCGTTTCACAGCTTTCCGGGTCGGATAACCGGCGGATTCGTCGGCGTCGACATCTTCTTCGTCATCTCGGGCTTCCTGATTTCCGGCATCATCCTCAACGGCCTGCGGCAAGGATCCTTTACGTTCTCCGATTTCTATGCGCGCCGCATCAGGCGGATTTTCCCGGCGCTGATCGTCGTGCTCGCCGCCACTCTGATCCTCGGCTACCTGTTTCTCTTTCCGAGCGAGTTCCGAAACCTGGGCAAGCACGTGCTCGGAGGCGCGCTGTTCGTGGCCAATATCACGCTGTGGCGAGATACCGGATATTTCGATACGGCCGCGGAGCTCAAACCCCTGCTGCACCTGTGGTCGCTGGGGGTTGAGGAGCAATACTATCTGCTCTGGCCGCTGTTCCTGCTCGTCTGCTTCCGGCGGCGCTGGAACATGCTCCGGATGACCGCTTTCATCTGTCTGGCTTCTTTCGCCTTCAATGTCTGGGCCTCCGGAACCAAGCCGATCGCCAACTTTTTTCTGCTGCCCGGGCGGTTCTGGGAGTTGATGACGGGGAGCATGCTCGCGCAGCTCCACGCGGGCGGAATGGAGTCGCCCGGAGGGCGCGTCCTGGGGATCCCCGCGATTCGAGATGGTGCGGCCGTCGCGGGCCTGGCGCTCATCGCCGCCGCACTCCTCGGGCTCGACAGGAACAGCGTTTTCCCGGGCTGGCCGGCGCTACTTCCGACGGTCGGAGCATGTCTGCTGATCGCGGCGGGTCCCGACGCCTGGATCAATCGCAGGATGCTTGCCTGCCGGCCCGTGGTCTTTGTCGGCCTCATCAGCTACCCGCTCTACCTGTGGCATTGGCCGCTGCTCGCCTACGGTCGTATCATCGAATCCGACGGCATGACGACCGCGACTGCGTTGACCCTGGTGAGCGCGGCGTTCCCGCTCGCGTGGGCGACCTATCAGTGGGTCGAGAAGCCGATTCGATTCGGGTACCGCGGATCCGGCAAAGTCGTTGCGGCCCTGTGCGCTTCAATGGGCGCGATGGTGCTGACCGGAGCCGCAGGTTTCACGGATCTGCTGCATACCCGCCTCACGACCCCGTTCGTATACAGCATCGACCGCGCGATAGGAGACTGGAGCTATCCGGCGGATGATTCCAATTTCAAGAAATCGGGCGATTTCTGGCTGCTGCGGGAAAAGGGAGCGCTGGACGCGAGCGCGCTGTTCGTGGGCGATTCCCACATGGAGCAGTACTGGAGCAGGGTCAAGGCGGTCATCGACGAGAAGAGCGTGAAGACCCGCTCGGTGATCTTCGCTACAAGTCCCGGCTGCCCGCCGCTACCGGACGTGAACCGCGTCGACCCGGGCTATTTCTGCCAGAAGTTCTTCGAGTTCGCAATCGAGACGGCTCGACGCCCCGACATCGACACGGTGGTGTTCGGTGCGGCGTGGGAGGCTTATTTCGTCGTGCGGAACGCCGAGGCTCACCCGCGCAACCCGATCTTCAGCACGCGGGATCCGTCGCGGGCCACTCTGGTTTGGAATGCGCAGGAGACGGGTCGGATATTCGCCGAGTTCGAACGCCGGCTCGAGGATCTGCATCGCAGAGGGAAGAGAGTGATCCTGCTGCTGTCCAATCCTTCGTCGCGCGCCTTCAGCCCCGGGTCCATGCTTCCCTCCCGGCTCGATCCGGGCCGGACGGTAAAGCGCGTCCCTTACGTCAGCAAGAGCGAGTTTGCAGACCTGGCCAAACCGGTGGCCGATCGCCTCAAGGCCGCCGCGGCCGCCGCCGGCGCGATCATCGTCGATCCGGCGGACTATTTCTGCGACAAGGGGGATTGCCCGACGACGACCCCCGATGGGCAGCCGATATACAGCGACTCGAATCATATCCGCCCTTTCTATGCAAGGCAGAAGGCGCTTTTCATCGACAGAATACTGATCGACTGAAAGGAAGGCCAAACCCCATGCAGTCTTATCCAAGGCTCCCGGTGCTC
>DASSJA010000218.1:0-2156 GCA_035691445.1 Burkholderiales bacterium
GGCTCCGCATGCCGGCTTCTTCGGTCGCATGTTCGGGTGGCTCAAGAGCGACGCAGCGCCTCCCGTACAGCCGCAACCGGCCCCTGCCCCGGCCCCGCGTCGCGACGTGCGACCCGACCGGCAGGAACGCGACCGCGGCGAGCGCGACCGCTTCCGTCAGCGCGACGCACGCCGCGAGGCGCGTCCCGGTCGCGACGAAAATCGCGATGGCCGGCGCGAAGGTCGAGGCGACCGGCCTCATCGGCACGATCGAGGAGACCGTCAACAACGGCCGGACCTGCAGCAGGGCGAGCAGCGTCAACCGCGGCCGGAGCGCAACGAGCAGCGGCCGCACGATCCGCAGCGCCAGCCCGACCGCCCGGCTCCGCAGCAGGGGCAGGAACGCAAAGAGGGCGACCACGAGCGCAGGCGCAGACGGCGTGGCGGCCGCGACCGGGGAGATCGCGGCGGCGAGCGTCGCGACGGATCGCCCCAGGGTTCGCCGAACCGTAATGGGGACCAGCGCTTCAGGCTGCCCCGCCCGGACGCGCGAGCTTCAGTGGCCCCTACACCCGCCGAGCTTGCCTCCCTGGAGGCGACCGCGCAGGAAGGCCTGCCCGAGCCATCTCATGCGCCGGTCGAACATGCGCCGGTCGAAGCACGCGAGCTGCCAGCTGCCCCTGCTCCGGTGAAATCCGCTCCCGAGAAGTCCGCACCCGAGGCCCCCGCGCCGCGCGAGCCCGATCCGGCCGAGATCGAGCGCGCCCTGCGGGACAGCGGCCTGGAAATGGTGCAAACCCGCGCGGCCACCCCGATCGAACTCCCGCCGGATGCCGAGTTCGTCCCGGCGAAGCGCGAACGCCGACCGCCCCCGCCCGACATCAACGAACCGCTGGTTCAGGTAGAGACGACGCACGAGCCCTCCGAGCCGAAAGGCTAGCCCCTCGCCGGCTGGACCAGAGAATCGAGCAGCCCGCGCGCGGCATCCTCGAGCATATCGAGCACCCGCTCGAAGTCTCGCGGGCCCCCGTAATAGGGATCGGGTACGTCGTGCTCCTTGAACCGCCGCGCGTAGGACATCATGAGCTTCAGCTTGCGCGCGATCGGCGGCAGCGCCATGCCCGAGAGCAGCGCGAAGTGGCCGCGGTCCATGGCGACAATCAGGTCGAATCGCTCGAAATCCGCGCGCTCGAATCGGCGCGCGCGCAGGCCGCTCAGGTCGTAGCCGCGATCCGCCGCCGCGTCCTGAGCGCGCGGATCCGGTGGCTCGCCGACGTGGTATCCGTGAGTGCCGGCGGAGTCGGCGCGGATTCTCCTCTCCATTCCCGCGTCCGCGGCCAGCTTTCGGAAGATCGCCTCCGCAGTCGGCGAGCGGCAGATATTACCCGTGCACACGAACAGAACGCTGACCGGATCGTCGGACATCGGGACACCAACCGTATAAAATCGGCACACTATACCGAGGAGGCATGAAGTGAGACATCTCTTGGCGCTCTCGGTAGCAGGTCTGATCGGGCTCGCGCCCGCTGGGGGCCTCTCCCAGGGCTGGCCCAACCGGCCGGTCCGCGTCGTGATTCCGTTCGCTGCGGGAAGCGTGTCCGAAGCCATCTTTCGGACCATGTCGCCCGGTGTCGAGGCGGATCTCGGCCAGCGTTTCGTCGTCGAGAGCAAACCGGGGGCCGACGGAGCCATCGGGACGGGCGAAGTAGTGCGCGCGTCGCCCGACGGCTATACCCTGCTGCTGGGGCCCACCGCCGTCTATGCCGTGACGCCGCACCTGTTCAGGAACCTGGGCTACGACCCGCTCACGGCCCTCGACCCGATTTCCCTGCTCGCGGACGCGCCGCTCCTCGCGGTGGTCGGAGCGAACGTTCCCGCGAACACGCTCCAGGAGCTCGCGCGCTACGTTCGCGCGAGCCCCGGCAAGTTCAATTTCGGCTCGCCCGGATCCGGTTCGCCAGCGCATCTGACCGGAGCAGCTTTTTCCCAGCAAACCGGAAACTCGCTGGTCTATGTCCCGTACAAGGGAACGCCGCCCATGGTCCAGGCGCTGCTCGCCGGCGACATCCAGGTCGCCTTTCCGACTTACACGGGAATCATCGGACCAGTCAAGGCAGGCAAGCTCAGGATCCTCGCGGTCATGTCTCGCACGCGCATGCCGGAGCTACCCGGCGTTC
>DASSJA010000219.1:0-2407 GCA_035691445.1 Burkholderiales bacterium
CGTGAAGCTCAAGCTCTCCACGGGGCAGCCGCGCGTCTCGCCCCGGGGGCCCGACCCGCGCCCCTGGCTGGTGTCGCTGCAGCGGCGCGCGCTCCAGGGCACGGTTCGGGAGTACGCCTATGCGCCGGCCGCTGCTGCAGCGCGGACAGACGACCTGGCCTCGGAGCCCAAGCAGGCGCCGATCGAAACGCAGACGACCTTCGCGACCGAGTTCGAGGTGCCGGGACTCGTGGACCTGCCCTCCGACGGACGCAAGGTGACGGTGTCGCTCGCGAGGCTCACGCTGCCGGTGAAGATGCGCCTGCGCGTCGTGCCGCGGCTCGATCCCGTCGCGATCGTCACCGCCGAGGCGAAACGCCCCGAGGGGGTGTGGCTGCCGGGCGAGATCCAGCTCGCGCGCGACGGCAGTCACGTCGGCTCGACGAACTGGAATCCGCAGGCCGCCGCAGGCCTGGTGCTCCCGTTCGGACGCGACAACCTCGTTCGCGTCACGCTCGACCGGGTGAAAGACCGCAACGGCTCGACCGGCGTGATCGGGCGGAAGAACGAGCGTGAAGTGACCGACTTGCTGACGCTGGCGAGCTTCCACAAGAAGCCGCTCGAGCTGCTGGTCATCGAGTCCTCGCCCGTGTCCACTTCCGACCAGATCGAGGTCGATGCGCGCTTCGAGCCGAAGCCGCAGATCCAGAACTGGGAAGAGCGCCAGGGCGTGGTCGCGTGGGAGCGCTCGATCGCGCCGAACGAGACGCTGAAGATCACTCTCAACTATGCGATCAGCTACCCCAGGGAGGGCGCGGTGGTCGGGCTGCCCTAGCGGCCGCGAACTCGACTACGCGAGCGGCGGGACCCTCAGCATTCTCTTGCACTGGATCGCGGCGGCGAGCGTATCCAGGGTTCCCTGGTGCTCGCGGGTCGAGCGCCCATAGGTGCGCTCGATGCTGCCTTTCGCTCCGTCCCAGTCGCGATGCTCCATGCTGAAGTCGAATCCCACCACGGCCTGCAGGCCCCGATCGGCCTGCACCTGGCGGTACCAGTCGTCCATCAGGCGCTCCAGCGCGACCAGGGTGTCGGCGCGCGACATCCTGATCGCCCACGAAAGCACGAGAGGTTTCGGCATTCGCCTAGCGGCGGCGCCGGAACTGCGGGCGGACGGCCGAGGGCTGGTAGGTGTTGTGGCGGAAGTTGATGCGGCCCTTGGTGAGATCGTAGGGCGTGAGCTCCAGCGTCACCTTGTCACCGGGCAGGATGCGGATCCGGTGCCTCTTCATCTTCCCGGACATGTGCGCCATGACCTCGTGGCCGTTGTCGAGCGTGACGCGAAACCGCGTGTCGGGAAGCTCGTGCGTGACGACGCCTTCCATCTCGATCAGCGCTTCCTTGGTCATCAAAGAGCCTTCAGGTCGATGGCCGAGCGCCTTCCGTCGAGCTCGCTCCGCACGTCGTAGGAGAGCCTCTGGTTTTCGCGCAGCGAGACCAGCCCCGCGCGCTTGACCGCGCCGCTGTGCACGAACAAGTCCTTGGAACCGTCGTCCGGGCGGATGAAGCCGTAGCCGTACTTGGGATAGAAAGATCTGACGAAACCAGTGGGCATGGACGCTCCTCCAGCAGGACCTGCCGTCGCGCGGCCGCGCGCGGCATCAAATTTCCGTGGGAGAAGGCCAGGACGGCGCCCGTGAAGGGAAGTGCGAGCCGAGACCCAAAGCGATTCGATTGCGCATTATGGACCTTTCCGGACGCCCCCGCTGTCGGCCATGCGACGGGCTGCCCGGCGGGCGCGCGGTAGTCGGCCGGCCCCGGTAACCGCTACACTAGGCCCGCATGGGGAGCGGGCCGGGCGACGAAGAGCTGATGCTGCGCTACGGTGCGGGTGACGCGGAGGCATTCGAGACGCTGTACCGCCGCCACCGCGGCCCCTTGTACCGGTTCCTGCTGCGGCAGGCGAACGATGCGGCGACGGCCGAGGAGCTTTTTCAGGATGTGTGGATGCGCGTAATCGATTATCGCGAACGCTACGAGCCCCGCGCCCGATTCAGCTCGTGGATCTATGCCATCGCCCACAATCGGCTGATGGATTTCTATCGCGCCCGCGGCAAGGCGGGCTTCCTCGCCGGGGAAGAAAGCGGGGAAGCGCTGGAGTCATTGCCCGCCGACGATCTCCCCGTCGACGCGCTTCTCGACCGCAGGCGTGCGGCCGAGCGCCTGCTCGCGGCGCTCGCCGAGCTGCCCGAAGCGCAGCGCGAGGCTTTCCTGCTGCAACAGGAAGGCGATCTTTCGGTCGAAGAAATCGGCGCGGCGACCGGAGTGAGCCGCGAGACCGCGAAGAGCCGGCTGCGCTACGCCGTGGCGAAGCTGCGCGCGAGCCTGAGGACACTACCGTGAACGATCAGCGTGACACCAAGGACAGCGC
>DASSJA010000220.1:0-2432 GCA_035691445.1 Burkholderiales bacterium
ATCTAATGCCCGCATTCACCCATCGCGACCTCAGCGCGTGCCCGGACTCGCTTCCGGCTTCCGCCAACTCCGGCAGCGACCTCGCGCACATCCTGTTTACGTCGGGATCGACCGGCCTGCCCAAGGGCGTGATGATCACCCATGCGAGCGTCGTGCATCTGATCCGCTGGGCGCACGGCTACTTCGGGGTCTCGAGCGAGGACCGCATTTCCCAGCACCCGCCGCTGCGTTTCGACGTATCTACGCTCGATATCTTCGGCACGCTGTGGGCGGGAGCCGAGCTGCATCTCGTCCCGCCCGAGCTGAACCTGCTGCCGCATAAGCTCGCCCAGTTCATGCGCGACGCACAGCTTACGCAGTGGTTCTCGGTGCCGTCGGTTCTCAACTTCATGGCGAATTTTGACGTCGTGCGCCGCGGAGACTTCCCCTCCCTTCGCCGGGTGCTGTTCGCCGGCGAGGTGCTCCCTACACCCACATTGATCCACTGGATGAAGCGACTGCCGCACGTGCAGTTCACCAACCTGTACGGACCGACGGAAACGACCATCGTCAGCAGCTACTACACCGTCCCTCGATGCCCCGAGGACGATCGGCAGCCTATTCCCATTGGAACCGCCTGCGACGGCGAGGAGCTGCTGGTCCTTAACGAGAGGCTGCTGCCAGTGATTCCGGGCCAGGTCGGCGATCTCTACATCCGAGGAGTGGGACTGAGCCCCGGTTACTGGCGGGATCTGGAGAAAACCTCCAGCGCATTCCTTCCTTACCCCGGCGGCATCGGCTCGCAAGATCGCGTCTACAAGACCGGCGACCTGGCGCGCCGCGGCAGCGACGGTCAATACTATTTCCTGGGCCGCGCCGACACGCAGATCAAGAGCCGCGGCTATCGCATCGAGTTGGGTGAGATCGAGTCGGCGCTGAACTCGCTTCCGGGCCTGCGAGAAAGCGCGGTCGTGGCGATCCGGTCAGAAGGCTTCGAAGGTTGGCTGATCTGCTGCGCCTACGCGCCGGCGAACGGCGAGGTGTCGACGGAGAGCCTGCGCCGCAGCCTGGCGCAACTCGTACCCGGCTATATGCTCCCCGCCCGCTGGGCCCGCTACGACTCGCTCCCCAAGAACGAAAGCGGCAAATACGACCGCCCACGGCTGAAGGAGGATTTTCTCGCCTCGGAATCCGCGTCGTATCGGCAGGCCGAAGCGTTGACGCAGACTTAAGGAGAAAACGGAATGATCGATGCGAACGCCATTCTGGAGCGCCTGCGCGCTCTGTTCTTCGAGAGCTTTCACATCGAGGTCCCCTCCGCGGACACCGATCTGCTCGAGACCGGCATTCTCGACTCGTTCCAGTTCGTCGAGCTGCTGTTTCAGCTCGAGCGCCGCTTCGGCGTGCGCATCAGGATCGACAACATGGACCTCGACGACTTGCGAACTCTGGAGCGGATTGCCCGGCTGATCGCGTCGGACGGCGCAACGCTCGCCGCGTCCGCCACTCAGGCGTCCTCGGGCATGTCCGCCTGAGTCGGGGCGGCGCCGGCTCAAGGCGGGGATCTGCAGACAGGACCTGCCATGGCAAAGATTCGCGTACTCGCAGAGAACGACCTCGCGGGCGTCGTCGAGCTCTTCGGGCGCGTCTATCCCGAGCGGCGCTGGGCGTCTCAGCAGGCGTGCTACTCGTACTTTCGCGAGATCCTGTTCGACAACCCGTGGCACGCCCTCGAGGTCCCCTCCTGGGTGGCCGAGGAAGGCGGGCGCATCTGCGGCGTCTACGCGATGATGCCGCGAAGGATGCTGCTGCGGGGACGGCCCCTGCGCGTCGCGGCGGCCTGCCAGTTCATGGTGGACCGGGACCGGCGCAACACGTTGATCGCGCTGCAACTCGCGAAAGCCTGTCTGTCGGGCCCTCAGGATCTGACTTTCGCCGACGGCGCGAGCGAGCAGGTGCGGCGCATGTGGATCGGCATCGGTGGAACGGCGTCCCTGCTCTACAGCCTTCACTGGACACGTCCGCTTCGTCCCGCACGGTTTCTCCTCTCGCTCGCGGAAGGACGCGGCGCGCTTCCGCGCCTGGCGAGCTTCGCCGCGCTTGCACCGTGCAATGCGGCCGACGCGCTGTTCGCGCGATTGCGCCCGAACCGGTTCTACCGCGAGGCGATCCATTTCCAGGAAGACGCGCTCGACTCGGCTGCCATGCTGGCCGGCCTTCACGAGATTCTGCGCGGCTATGCGCTGCAGCCCGCTTACGACCAGGCCACGCTCGACTGGCTGCTCGATCAGACCGCGCGCAAGAGCCGCCACGGGAAGCTGCGCGGGCGCGCCGTGCGCGACGGCGAACGCGGACTGATCGGCTGGTATGTGTACTACCTTGAGGCCAGTCGAATCGGCGAAGTCGTGCAGCTGGCGGCGCTCGAAGGGTCGTTCGACGTCGTGCTGCGGCTG
>DASSJA010000221.1:0-2155 GCA_035691445.1 Burkholderiales bacterium
TGGAGCGGGCCCGCGCCATCCTCACCCAATGCGACGCGCACTTCTTCCTCTTCGAGGTGGACGAGGTCCTCGCCGATTGACCGTGCTCAGCGCGCCACTCCCGCGCGATTCTCTCGCCAGGTTGGTGCTGTGACGCGTGAAGGACCGATAGCGCCGGCTCTCGCGTCGCTTCACCAGCCAGGTTAGCGCCCCCACGCGTGAGCAAGCCCCCGCGCGTCGTAACGCTCATCGAGCTGGAACCGGCCCAGAATTGGGCCCGCGCGGCGACGCTCGCCTCGAACCTTGAGCGCCCGTCTGGCCAGGTCGCGTATGCTTGGGTCCTGCCGACCTCCGGCAGACTTCGCCCGGTCGATGGGTTCTTCTCGAACCGGCCGCGCGCCGTACGTTCGTTCGAGAAGACAAGAGGGTTCCATCCATGACCACCGGTACCGTCAAGAAGCTCATCTCCGAGCGCGGCTTCGGCTTCATCACCGCCGAAGACGGGAAGGACTACTTCTTCCACAAGGACGGCCTTGCGTCGTCCATGGACTTCGATCGCCTCGTCGGCGGCGAGTCCGTGCAGTTCGAGGTCGAGTCCGGACCCAAGGGCCTGCGCGCCATCCAGGTTCGCCAGGCCTAGGCCCGCAAGGAGCCAAGCACGCTCGCGGCGTTCGGCAATCTGGCCGGGCGCCGCGAGGAAGACACACATGACACGCGTCCCGGGCCGCACTATCTCCCACCTCGCCGGAGGCCGACGCCTCGCCAACCGGCTGGAGGACGTCGATGTCGTGGAACGCGCCGGCCAGCTCATCGGTGAAGTCGGCGTGAGGCTCGAGCGCCAGCTGGAAGGCGAGCGCAGACCCGCCGAGCGCGCCCGCATGCTGCGCGAGGCCATGAATCGGATTACGCGCGCCACCAACGACGCGCTCCAGGCCTACGTCCGCACCAGCCGCGGGATTCGCGCCGAGCTGGAGCGGCCGGACGCAGATGTCGCAGCCGCGCATCGGTTGCGGACCCGCCTCGACACAGCGCGCGCCGAGGTCCTCACCGCCCTCGAGGCCGCGCGCAAGCGCTACGGCGCGCCGACAGCACCTGCTCCTTCCCCCGCGAACCCGTCGCGAGCTACCGCCAGCGCCGAGCAGTGACCGCGTCGGACGGCGACGACAGCCGGCGGGATCGCACGCACAACCTCCGCCGCTCGTGGCGCAGGAACGCCGCGCCCGGGCCGTCGCCCGAGCCGCCCGCAAGCGACGACCCCCATCAGAAGCGCCGCACCAGGGCGCTCGACTCGAACGACCGGATCCGCGCGGAGGCCCCGGACGACCTCGAGACCCGCCGCCGCGCCGACCAGCTCGAGCGCGAAATCAAGCGCACCCCCGGAGCCCGCCGGGGTTCACCGCGCACGCCGCCGGCCCGCTAGCGCGCTAGCCCGCCTCGTTCCAATCAGGCTACTGCTATGACCCGTAGGAGACCGATGGCGCCTGCCCTCGCGTCGCCCTGCTAATCGGGCTAGTGCTCCGGCGCCCAACCCAGGTTTCACGCGTCGCAACACGAAAAGGACTGGAACCGGGCGGCGAAAGGGGTCGGGATACGGAGGTCGATGGGTGCCCGGGAAGCCGAGGACGCAGTGCGCCACGGGCATAACGCGGCTGCGACTGATAGCGGTGCTTGACCAACAGCACGCTGGACCGTACAGTCCAGCGTTGTGAAGACCGTACCAATCACCGATCTCCGCCAACGAGTGGCGGAAGTCCTCGACGAAGTCCAGGCATCCGACGAGCCGACCGTCATCCTCCAGCGCTCGCGGAAGGCCGCCTATCTGGTCAGCCCGGACCGATACGAGCGCGACCAGGCGGAGCTCGCAACCCTGCGCCGGGCGCTCTTCGTGCGCGAGGTCCAGGAGGCGGAGGCTGAGTACAAGGCTGGAGCCGCGCATCGCTTCGACGACGTGGAGGCGCTGCTCGACGAGCTGAAGCGCTGACGTGCGCTTCTCCGCATCGTCGCGATTCATGCGTCGCGCATCCAAGTTGAAAGACCCGCATGCGACGATGCTGCGGGCGGCCCTGCGTCGCTTTGCGACCGACCCGCGCGATCCCCTGCTACGCACGCACAAGCTGAAGGGCGAGCTCGAAGGCTACTGGGCCTTCAGCGTCGACGAGGATCTCCGCGTGGTCTT
>DASSJA010000222.1:0-5683 GCA_035691445.1 Burkholderiales bacterium
CCGCCGGACCGGGGTGAAACCAACGGGCGTCGCCGCTGTCTATGCCTTGGCATACCGCGGGACGGCGAGCCGCACCGTCCTCCATATTCTCCCGCTACACAGAGTGTCGATCTGCGGGAGATCTTCAAGCACAGGAGAAAAACATGGACATGCACAGATTCGTTTTTTCCAGCGGAACCCTCGTCCTTGCAGCGCTGTTCGCGGCTTCGCCGCTGTCGTTCGCAGCGGAAGCCTCTGGCGCCAGGACGACCGCCAAGGACATCTCCAGGAAGGCCGACGACACCGCCCGGGCGGTCAAGAACTACACGGTGCAGCAGCGGGACGAGGCCATCAAGAGCGCCAAGTCTGCGCTCGACGACCTCGACGCACGCCTCCGCAGCCTCGACCGGAAAGTGGATCGCGAATGGGACAAGATGGATCAGGCCGCGCGGAAGAAGGCGCGCACCGCGCAGGGCGCTCTGCGCCGCGAGCGCGACGACGTTGCCGAGTGGTACGGCGGGCTCAAGCACGGCTCCGCGGAATCGTGGGAGGAGGTCAAGGACGGCTTCGTGAAGAGCTACGAAGCGCTCAAGAAATCCTTCGTCAAAACGAGGAAGGAGCTCTAGCCGACGCCGGTGTGAGACTTATTCCCGCCGCTACGCCCCGCGACCGGGGCGCGCGGGCACATGAATTGCTCCCGTGAAGTTAATATTCGAACGCATGTCTTTCGGGAAAAGCGAAAATGCCGATCTGCTCGTCGAGGTTCCTGCCTGTTGCTCTCTTTCTCGGACTGTCGCTGGCGCGCTCGGCGGGCGCGCAGGACCTGCTCGTCGGCCAGGTCGCCGCGCTGACCAATCCGGCGACGACTGCGAACGCGAAGGGCATCCAGGCCGGCATCAAGACGTATTTCGATTATGTGAACGCCACGGGCGGCGTGGGCGGTCACAAAGTGACGCTCGTCAGCAGGGATGACGACCTGACTCCGGGGAAGATGCTTGCGATCACCAGGGAATACGTCGCCGACAAGCGGGTGCTTGCGCTCGCGGGCTTCGTCAATACCGGAGGCATCACCGACGTCTCCAGGGCCAATCTCCCCGGCGCGGCCGGGATCGCGCTGATCGCGCCTCTCCAGGGAGACCGGAGCATCGTCGGCGCCGCGAATTTCTTTCCGTTCCGCTCCGGTTATCCGGACGAGGTCACCGCGCTCATCAAGGAAGCGGCCAACACGCAGAAGAAAAAGCTCGCGGTCGTCTACTGGAACATCACGTTCGGGCCGGCGATGATGAAGCTCGCCCAGGAGGAGAGCAAGAAGGAGGGCGTCAACGTCGTAGCCTGGGTACCGATCGACGCCACCGCTCAGGACAAATTCAACGCCGTCATGAAGGAAGCCGTGGCCGCGGTGGTCAAGCAGAGGCCCGACTCGGTTCTCATGCTCATCTCGGGCCGGTACTCCCTCGAGTTCATCAAGCAGATCAAGAACTCGGAGGCGGCCGACGCGCAGCTCTACGCGATGTCGATCGTGCCGCCCGGAGACGTGGTCAAGACGGTCGGCGAGGCCAAGGCGCGCGGTCTGGTGATCGCGCAGGCCGTACCGTTCCCGTTTTCGGCGACGCTGCCGCTGGTGTCCGAGTACCAGAAGACGATGAAACAGTACGCACCCCAGGAGCCCCTGTCGTTTTCCACGCTCGAGGGTTTCGTCGCCGGCAAGATCACCGTCGAGGCGCTGAGGCGGGCCGGGAAGAACCCGACGCGCGCGAAGGTGCTCAAGGCGCTCACTTCGATGGGCGAGCTCGATCTGGGCGGCGTGTACGTCAATTACTCGCCCAAGGACAGGCGCGGCTGGGGCTTGATCGACCTCACGGTGATCGGGCCGGGCGGCAAGCTGCTGCGCTAGCGGTCCCTGGGTATCACCAGCGGGCGGCCGGTCTCGAGGAGCGACTTGAGGCTCGAGAGGATTTCCGGCCAGCCTTCCCTGACGGTTTTCAGCGTGGGGCCGCTCGGGGGGAAGTCGTCATGCGTGACGGTGAGCTTGCACACCATCCCCATCGGCTCGATCTCGTAGGTGACGCGCGACGGCCCGTCGTCGATGAACCTCGGCTCGAAGCTGTGCACCAGCTTCTTTCGCGGCACCACCTCGATCACGAAGCCCGCGACGCCGGGACCGTCGCGGCGGTGTATTTCCAGCCGGTGCATGTAGTCGAAGCGGCCGCCGCGCTTGAGCTCGGCCTCGAGCGCGAGACCCGCGTAGTACAGGCGCGTGAACTTCGCCTGAGTGAGCGCGTTCCAGAGCGCGCGCGGCGTCGTGCGGATGTAGATGACGTTGACCAGCCTGGGGCTTGAGGTCACGCTCGTTCCCGCTTCAATGCGGAGAGTCGTCGCGGCGGTACCCGCGACGATTCCCGGAGGCTATGGCAGGCCGAGCATCGGCCCGAGCGCGGCGGCCCCGTCCCCCAGCAGCGCAAGCGCGAGCAGGCCCACCACCCAGAAAGCGGGATATTCCCAGCCGCCGTCCTTGTTGGTGAAGAGCCAGCCGGCCTTGCCGTGAACCAGGACGATCGTGCCGAGCAGGAGCGGCACCAGCGCCAGCGCCACCCAGCGGGTCTCGACTCCGAGGATGAGCAGAATGCCGCCGCCGATCTCCGCGGCCATCGTCAGATACGCGATCCCGCCGGGCAGGCCCAGCGATTTGAAATACTGCACGGTACCCGCCGGCGTATACACCTTGATCTTCAGCCACGCGTGAGCGAGAAACATGAGGCCGAGCGCGAGCCGCAGGAGCAGGGCGGCGACCGCCGCCTCTTCGGGATTGATCACGGGAAATCCTCCTCTCGGGGTGGAACCGCCGCTATCTTATGCCTAAGCGCCGGGGCGGTCGGCGGTGGTCACTTTCCGCTCTTGTCTCCGCGAACGGCGCGCCCGAGCTCATGGCCGCCTTCCTCGGCCGCCTCCCCGACCGCCCGACCCGCCTTGGCGGCGCCGTGGCCGATGTCTTTTCCGACCTTGGCCGCGCCGTGCCCGACCTCCTTGCCGGCCTTCGCGGCGGCCTTGCCTATCTCCCGGAAGGCCGAGCCGACGGCGTGCCCGGCTTCGACGGCGTCGTGCTTGATGCCGGAATCCGCGCGCGCAAAGCCGAAGCCGCCCGCGGCGAGCAGGACCGCGGCGGCGCGGAGCGCGCGAAGCAGGGAAGGTTTCATCTGCGCCTTTGCCCGGACCCGATCATCCCGTCATTTTACCCGCACACTCCCACCCACCCGCACGCGCTGCAGAAATCGCAGCCGTCCTTCCTGATCACGGCGTAGTTCCCGCACTCGCCGCATCTCAGCCCCTTCATCTTGGGGGCATCGCCGGATTTCGGGGCTTCGAGAAGGCCCATGGCCTGAACCGGGTAGCCTTCCTCGTCGAGGATGCCGAGCATGGCGTAGCGGTGGATGATCAGCCGGGCGACGTAGGACACCGTCGAGGGATAGTTCTGCTGCTTGCGCGATCCGGGGACGAAAGCCATGAAATCGCCGAGCGGCTCGGGATAGTTGAGGAGCTTGCGCAGCTTCATCCCGATCCACGCGGGATCGATGACGCGCATGTCCAGGGACAGGATCTTGCACAGCCCGTCGAGCGCGCGGGGATATTCTCCGGAGAGCCACATGGAATAGGGACGCGTTTTTCCATCGGGCAAAGCGATCTCCTTCAATCCGAGCACGAAATCGTCGCGTGTTCCGGGATTGAGCACGTCCACCGTCCACGACATGGTGCCGTCGGCCCCGGTCTTGGGCTCCTTCAGGCTGAACATCGCGTCGAGAACGGGACCGTGCTTTTCCTCGGGTAGCGCGCGCATCTCCTCGCACTGCCAGCGCACCAGCTGCGCGACCGCGGAGCAGACGGAGGGCATGCGCTTGAGCTCCCCGTGCGGCGGGAAGGGCATGTCGAAGGCGTCGTCGCCCGCAGTCTTGGCGAGGGTGTCGAGCTTCAAGCGGAGCCACGCCGGGTCGCTCGCGCGCATGTCCATGGAAAGCGTCTTCGCCACCGCTCCGAGTCCCCGCGGCTGCTCGGCGCCATTCACCCACACCTCGAAGGGATGCGCGCGCCCGGACGTCTCGACGTGGCCGACGAAGATCGCGAACTCGCCGTGCGGATGCTCGATCATGTAGGTCCACGCCGGATTGCCTCCGGCGAGCCTCGGGCGTCCCGGCCAGCGCAGGGACGCGAGCACCGGCTCGGGGATCGTCTTGATCTCGATGCGCCGATTGCGGTCGTTGCCGACGAAGTCCTGGGGCGCGGATTGCGGGGCGACCGACAGCACCGAGCCGATCACGTTGTTCGGCCGGTACGTCGCCAGCCCCTTCAACCCGGATTTCCACGCTTCGAAATAGAGGTCCTGGAATTCCCCGTAGGGGTAGTCCTCGGGCACGTTCACCGTCTTGGAGATGCTCGTGTCGATGTAAGGCGCGACCGCGGCCACCATCTTCTCGTGCGCCGAAGCCGACAGCTCGAGCGCCGTCACGAAGTAGGGCGGCAGGGCGCCCGCGTCGCCGCCGCCAGGACCGGGTTGGGACCCGGTCGCTCGTGACAGGTGCTTGTACAGGCGCCAGGCATAGTCCTCCACCGGGAATTCCTTCATCGTGCCGTCGGCCATGCGCTTGCGGCGCGTATAGGTCCAGGAGAAGGGCGGCTCGATGCCGTTCGACGCGTTGTCGGCGAAGGCGAGGCTGATCGTGCCGGTGGGCGCGATCGAGAGCAGGTGCGAGTTGCGGATGCCGTGCTTGCGAACGAGGTTCTTGATTTCCTGCGGCAGGCGCGCGGCGAAGCCCGTCCCCGAGAGATACATGTCGGCGTTGAACATCGGAAAGGCGCCGCGCTCCTGCGCGAGCTCCGCGGAGGCGCGGTAGGCGCGATCGCGCATCGCTTCCGAGATCTTCGCTGCCGTCTCGCGCGCGGCGTCCGAGTCGTAGCGCAGCCGCAGCATGATGAGCGCGTCGCCCAGCCCGGTGAAGCCCAGGCCGACGCGGCGCTTGGCCATCGCTTCCGCCTGCTGCGCCTTGAGCGGCCAGGCGGTCACGTCGAGAACGTCGTCGAGCATGCGCACCGCGACCTCGACCACCTCGCCGAAGCGCTTGAAGTCGAACGTCGCGCCCTCCGCGAACGGCTCCGCGATGAAGCGTGTCAGGTTGATCGAGCCCAGGCAGCAGCAGCCGTAGGGCGGCAGCGGCTGCTCGGCGCAGGGGTTGGTCGCCTCGATCGCCTCGCAGTAGGCCAGGTTGTTCTCGCGATTGATGTGGTCGAGGAACAGGATGCCGGGCTCGGCGTGATCGTAGGTCGAGCGCATGATCTGGTCCCACAGATCCCGCGCCCGCAGCTTGCGGTAGACCCAGAGCCCGTCGTCTCTCTGGAAGGCGCCGCCCGCGATCGCGTCGGCGTGCGGCTTCGCCCTGTGCACCAGCGCCACTTCCGCGTCATCCTCCACCGACCGCATGAAAGCGTCGGTGACGCCCACCGAGATGTTGAAATTGCTGAGATCGCCCTCGTCCTTGGCGTGGATGAATTCCTCGACGTCGGGGTGGTCGCAGGGCAGCACGCCCATCTGGGCGCCGCGGCGCGCGCCCGCCGACTCGACCGTCTCGCACGAGCGGTCGAACACGCGCAGGTAGGACACCGGGCCCGAGGCGCGCGAGTGCGTGCCCCTGACCTCGGCGCCCTTGGGGCGGATCGC
>DASSJA010000223.1:0-4360 GCA_035691445.1 Burkholderiales bacterium
ATGATCGAGGAGGATCACGGGGCGAAACTGGATGGGGACGCGCGCCGCCTGTTCTCGGTGCTGCGCGCCAGCGCCAGGCAGATGGCGCAGATGATCGAGGACCTGCTCGCCTTCTCGCGGCTGGGACGGCAGCGGCCGGCGACACAACGCCTCGAGCTCGCGGAGCTGGTAAACCGGGTGATCGAGGAGCAGCGCATCGCCGTCGCCGACCGCGCGATCGAATTCCACGTCGGCGAGCTCGGTGCCGCCGAAGCGGACGCTGCGCTGCTCAAGCAGGTGCTCGCGAACCTGATCGGCAACTCGGTGAAGTACACCCGCGGCAGGTACCCGGCGCGCGTCGAGATCGGGGTCCGGCCCCCGGAAACGGCGGGCGGCGCGCCGATCTACTACGTCAAGGACAACGGCGCGGGCTTCGACATGCGCCAGTCGCACCGGCTGTTCGGCGTGTTCCAGCGCTTCCACACCCAGGATCAATTCGAGGGGACCGGCGTGGGCCTCGCTATCGCGGAGCGCATCGTACTGCGCCACGGTGGCCGCATCTGGGCCGAGTCCAGGCCGGACGAGGGGTCGATCTTCTATTTCACGCTCGGAACGGACAAGGCCCGCGCCGCGGAGGTGCATTCCTCCGCCCGGAAAGACGCTACTTCGGATAGATGACCAGCTGGGTGCAGCGGAAGAGAGCGAGCCTGCGCCGGTCTTCGCCGTGGGTCACGACCGCGTCCCAGACCTGCGTGGTGCGCCCGAGGTGCACGGCGCGCGCCTCGCCGTAGAGCACGCCTTCGCGCGCCGTGTTCAGGAAGTTCGCCTTGAGCTCGACGGTGGTGAAATTCTCCGCGTTGCCGGGCAGGTGCGCGATGCAGCCGTAGCCGGAGAGCGTGTCGGCGAAAGTGACGATCGTTCCCGCATGCAGGTAGCCGTTCGGCGCAAGCAGCACTTTGCGCAACGCGACCTCGCCTTTCACCAGTCCCTCGGACACCTCGGTGAGCGCGAGCCCGACCAGACCCGGCAAGTAGTCCTTCCCGAAGCGATTGAAGCGCTCGATGTCGAATCCGGCGCGCAGCGCCATTTTCAGAATCTCTCGACCCAGGGCCGCAGCTCGACCTCCCAGGCCCAGGCGCTGCGGTGCTGGCGGTAGACGTGCAGGTAGTTCTTGGCGATCTCGTCGGGGAGGAGCATGCCGTCCGCGCCGCGCTCCTTCGCGCGCGCGTCGTTCGGCCCCTGGGCGATGCCGCCGTCGATGACGAAGTGCGCGACATGGATGCCCCTGGGCGCGAGCTCGCGTGCCATGCTCTGCGCGAGGCCGCGCAGCGCGAACTTGCCCATCGCGAAAGGCGCCGATTCCGCATAGCCCTTCACGCTCGCGGAGGCCCCTGTAAAGAAGATCGACCCGCTCCCGCGCGGCAGCATGCGCTTCGCCGCCGCCTGCCCTACCAGGAATCCTCCGTATGCCGAGATCATGAGGGTGCGCTCGACTTCCTTCGGATCGAGCGAGACGAGCGGCCCGCGAGTGCGGTACCCGGCGTTGTAGACGACGAGGTCGGGCTCCCGGACTTTCTCGTACATCGCGTCCACCTGTGCGGAAACCGAGGCGTCGCACTCGATCGCGACGGCGCCGGTCTCCTTCGCGAGTGCGGCGAGCTTTGCGATATCGCGCGCGGCGATCGCGACGCGCAGGCCCTCCCTGGCGAAGAGGCGCGCGAGCGACGCGGAGAGGCCGCTGCCGGCGCCGACGATGAGGGCGACTTCCGCCATGCGTCAATCCTTTGCCCGAGAAGGGATCACCATCATACCTACTCCGGCGCGCCCAGCGCCCCGCGCGCGATGAGCGAGCGGAAGGCGTCGTAGGTCTCGCGTATGCCCTCGGCCAGGGTTGCGCTGCCGTAGTCCCCGAGAAAAGCGCGAAGCGGTCCGTCGGGCAAGTGCATCGGGAAGGCCAGAGGCTGCCCCGAGGAAGTGATCTCCGCTGAAGGCGCGAGCTGCCTGAGTATCCTCAAGCCTTCTTCGACCGGAGCGTAGACACCGTTCATGTCGAACACCGGAGCACCCGCGCGCTCGAGCGACACGGCGCGAACGAAGGCGCTCGCGACCTCCCCGGCGTAGAGCCAGGACACGCCGCCCGAGAACGGCACCTCGTAGGGCCTGCCCGCCGCCGCGGCGAGGATTGCGAAAGTCGTCTTCGAGGTAAGGCCCTGGTCGCGCCCCACACCGTAAACGACCCCAGGCCGGATGCCGACGCTCGCCACGCCCCAGTCCTCCGAGTACACGCGCGCGACCTGCTCGTCGCAGTGCTTGTACGCGCCGTAGAGCGTGTGCATCGCGCCGCCACCTCCGTTCATTGCGCCGTAGGCGGCGATCGAGCTCGCATACGCAAGCCGCCCGATCCCCATGCGGCGCGCGGCCTCGAAGACGTTCACGGTGCCGACCACGTTCACCTTCGCACCCGCGACCGGGTCGGCCCTGCAAAACGGCACCTGCAGCGCGGCGAGGTGGATGATCGCGCAGGGGCGCACCGTCTCGAGGATCCGCAGCACGGCCGCCGTATCGGAAATATCGCCGGTGCGCCACTCGACTTTCCTCAGCTCGTCCTCGGACATGAGCAGGCGCGGCCGCCGCTTGTCCTCCGAGAGATCGAGGGCGCAGGCAGGAATGCCTCCGCGCGCGAGCAAGGCGAGCACCCAGCTGCCGATGCACCCGCCCGCTCCGGTCACCAGCACCGGACCCGGGAAGCTCGTGCGATCCACTGGAAACGCTCGGCCAGCGCGCTCATTTCTTTCGTTCTTTCAAGGCAGCCTTCACCGTCGAGCATCATACCGCCGAAGCCGCCGCGCGAATCCCCTCGACGCATACGCGCACGAGAAATCCGCTTGACCGGCGCGATACGCGCGGCTAACCTGCCCTCGCCCCCTTTCAATTCCCCCTGGACGCGACGACGGAAGATCGAGCATGGCATCGGTGACCCTCTCCGGCGTGCACAAGAGCTTCGGCTCCACCAAGGTGCTGCACGGCGTCGGGGTCGCGGTCGAGGACGGCGAGTTCTGCGTGCTGGTGGGACCCTCGGGCTGCGGCAAGTCGACGCTGCTGCGCATGATCGCGGGCCTGGAGGAGATCTCCGCGGGCACGATATCGATCGGCGACCGCATCGTCAATGATGTCGCGCCGAAAGAGCGCGACATCGCGATGGTGTTCCAGAACTATGCGCTCTATCCCCACATGAACGTATTCGACAACATGGCCTTCAGCCTGAAGCTCGCCGGCGAATCGAAAGACGAGACGCGCCAGCGGGTCGAGGAGGCCGCGCTCATCCTCGGGCTCCAGGAATACCTGAACCGCTACCCGCGCCAGCTCTCGGGCGGCCAGCGCCAGCGCGTCGCCATGGGGCGGGCAATCGTGAGAAAGCCCCAGGTGTTCCTCTTCGACGAGCCGCTCTCCAACCTCGACGCGAAGCTGCGCGTGGCGATGCGCACCGAGATCAAGGCGCTGCACCAGCGCCTCAAGACGACCTCGGTCTACGTCACGCACGACCAGATCGAAGCGATGACCATGGCCGACAAGATCGTGGTGATGAACGGGGGCCGCGTCGAGCAGACCGGCTCGCCCCTCGAGCTCTACGACGATCCGGCGAACCAGTTCGTCGCGGGCTTCATCGGCTCGCCCGCGATGAACTTCCTGCCGGAGAGGCGCAACGGCCACGACGTCCTGGTCGGCGTGCGCCCCGAGCACCTGGACATCGCCAGCGACGGCGAGGCGGGCGAACTGCGCGCCGAGGTCGTGGTGGTGGAACCGACCGGCGCCGACACGCAGATATTCTGCAAGGTGGACGGCGTGGACGTCACCGCCGTGGTGCGCGAGCGGCATGCCTTCCGGCCGGGCGAGGCTGTGCGCCTCAAGCCGCGGCACACTTTCATTTTCGATCGGGCGAGCGGCAACCGGCTCGCCTAGGAACATCCACCCAAAGGAGGGAACCATGAGCAACATGAACCGCAGGGATTTCCTGAAAGTCTCGGCCGGCATCGCCGCGGGCGCCGCAGGCGGCGTGCCGCTCCTCGCCGAGGCACAGACCGCCTGGAAGCCGGAGAAGGGCGCGAAGCTGCGCGTGCTGCGCTGGAAGCGCTTTGTGCAGGGCGACGAGGATCTGTGGATGAAGAACACCGCGGCGTTCACCAAGCGCACCGGGGTCGAGGTGCGCGTCGACAGCGAGAGCTGGGAGGACGTGCGGCCCAAGGCTGCGGTGGCGGCGAACGTCGGCTCGGGCCCCGACATCGTCCTGTCGACTTTCGACGACGCCAACATCTACCCCGAGAAGCTGGTCGACGTGACCGATCTCGCCGAGTACCTCGGCAAGAAGTACGGCGGCTGGTAC
>DASSJA010000224.1:0-2245 GCA_035691445.1 Burkholderiales bacterium
GACCGCGACCGGGGAGGGCTACGGCGGGCTCGAGCACCGGGCCTCGACCGCCCTGTTGTGCTCCCGCGATGATCTCCCGCGCGAGGGCGAGGTGCAGGTCGGCGAGCGCTACCGCACCTTCCTGGGCCTGGCGAGCCACGAGTACTTCCACACCTGGAACGTAAAGCGCATCAAGCCGGCCGCGTTCGTCCCCTACGATCTCGACCGCGAGAACTATACGGCTCTGCTGTGGGCGTTCGAAGGCATCACCTCGTATTACGACGATCTCGCGCTCGTGCGCTGCGGCCTGATCGGGACAAAAGACTATCTCGAGCTCCTGGGGCGCTCGATCACCACCTATCTGCGCGCGCCGGGCCGCGCGAGACAGAGCCTCGCCGAGGCCAGCTTCGACGCCTGGATCAAGTACTACCGCCCGGACGAGAATTCGCCGAACGCGAGCGTCAGCTATTACGGGAAGGGAAGCCTGGTGGCGCTGTGCCTGGACCTGCTGATCCGCGACAAGACGCGCGGAAGAAAATCGCTCGACGACGTCGTGCGTGCGCTCTGGCTGCGCCACGGGCTGACGGGCATCGGCGTGGAGGAGGACGGAATCGAGCACCTGGCCGAGGAAGTCACCGGCCTCAAGCTGCGCCGGACCTTCGACGAGTGGCTGCGCACGACGCGGGAGTTGCCGCTGCGGGCCCTCCTGGCGACGCACGGCGCCGCAATGAGCCTGCGCGCCGCCGAGTCGTCTTCCGACAAGGGAGGCAAGCGCGCCGCTTCGAAGAATATTTCGGGCCTGGCGATGCTCGGCATCCGCGCCAGAGCGGAAAACGGGGATAGCGCGGTGACCCACGTGCTGGAGGGCGGAGCCGCGCAGGAAGCGGGTATCGCAGCCGGCGACGTGATCGTCGCGGTCGGGGGCCTGCGTCCGGGGCGTGCCGGACTGGATGCTGCGCTCGCAAAGCGGCGCGCCGGAGAACGGGTGACGATCCACGCGTTCCGCCGCGACGAGCTGATGAGCTTCGAGGTTCGCCTGAAACGCGCCGAGGCGGATACCTGCGTGCTCGCCGAGCCGACCGGAGCGCGCCGGCGCCTGCTCGATCGCTGGCTCGGGGCACGCGGTGGCTGAAGTGCGCGCAATCCTCATCCGCCACCGCGAGACCTAGCGTTCAGGTAAGGGCTTGACAAGGCCGCGTTCGCGGTCAATACTAAACCTTATGGTTAAGTATTCAGAAGAGCCGCTCGACGCCGTCTTCGCGGCGCTCGCCGACCCGACGCGCAGGCAGGTGGTGAAGCTGCTCGCCTCCGGCAGCCGTCCGGTCACCGAGCTCGCGCGCCCCTTTTCCATGTCGCTCCCGGGCTTCATGAAGCACCTGCTGATCCTCGAGGACGCGGGGCTCATCAAGCGCGAGAAAGCAGGCAGGGTGGTGAGCTGCACCCTGACGGCCGAGCCGATGAAGAAGGCATCCGACTGGCTCGATCACACGCGCGAGTTCTGGGAGAGGCGTCTCGATGCGCTTGCCCGGTTTCTCTACCATCAAGAGGAGACTCAAGCATGGCGAACACCAAGACGCAGGAGCGGCCGTCACTCTCCCTCGTCCGCAAGCTCGACGCGGCACCGGGGAAAGTCTGGCGGGCGATAACCGAGCCCGAGATGTTGAAGAAGTGGATGGCCCCGGACGACGCTTTCAAGGTGCCTACGGCCGAGATCGAGCTGCGCGTCGGGGGGCGTTACCGCATCGTCATGATCTCGCCCGACGGCGAAGAGCACGACGTGCGCGGGGCCTATCGCGAGATCGTGCCGAACAAGAAGCTCGTCTATACCTGGGCCTGGAAGACCACGCCCGAGCGCGAGTCCCTCGTCACCATCGAGCTGCGTTCAGCCGGCAGCGGGACCGAGCTGACGCTCAGGCACGAGCAGTTCGCGGACGCGGAAGCGCGCGACCGCCACCAGCACGGGTGGATGGGTTGCCTCGCGCGGCTGGAAAAGGCCCTCGACTGAACGGCGCAATCCGACTGGAGTAACATTCCGGCCGAACCGTCCTTCGGCCCGGAATGAACGCCCCCGACGACACCGCTTTCGCGATCCGATACGCCGACGTCGCTGCCGCCGCGGAGCGGCTCGCCGGCCACGCGCACCGCACGCCGGTGCTCACCTCGCGCACGGTGAACGAGCGCACCGGCGCGGAGGTCTTCTTCAAATGCGAGAACCTCCAGCGCATCGGCGCCTTCAAGTTCCGCGGCGCGTTCAACGCGCTGTCGC
>DASSJA010000225.1:0-10200 GCA_035691445.1 Burkholderiales bacterium
AAGGAGACGCTGGGGGTCGCGCTGCCCGATCCGCTGGCGGTGATGAGCTACGCCGAGGCGACGCGCGACTACGGCTCGGACAAGCCCGACCTGCGCGTGCCGCTGAAATTCACCGAGCTGACCGACGCGATGAAGTCGGTCGAGTTCAAGGTGTTCTCCGGTCCCGCGAACCTGCCCGGCCACCGCGTAGCGGGTTTGCTGGTACCGAAAGGCGGCGAGCTTACGCGTGGCGAGATCGACGCTTATACCGAGTTCGTCGGCGTCCACGGCGCCAAGGGGCTCGCCTGGATCAAGTTCAACGACGTCTCAAAAGGCCGCGAGGGCATGCAGTCGCCCATCGTGAAGAATCTGTCGGACGCCGCGTTGAAAGCAATCGTCGAGCGCTCCGGCGCGAAGAACGGCGACCTCATGTTCTTCGGCGCGGGCAAGACCAGGGTGGTGAACGATGCCCTGGGCGCGTTGCGCGTGAAGGTCGGCCACGAGAAGGGCTACGCGCGGGCGGGCTGGCAGGCGCTGTGGGTGGTCGATTTTCCGATGTTCGAATACGACGAGGAGGCGAAGCGCTGGAACGCGATGCACCACCCGTTCACTGCGCCCAAGGACGGTCACGAGGACCGGCTCGGGACCGACCCGGGTTCCGCGCTCGCGAAGGCCTACGATATGGTGCTGAACGGCTCGGAGATCGGCGGCGGCTCGGTGCGCATCCACCGCGAGGACGTGCAGTCGAAAGTGTTCAGGGCCCTTTCCATCGGTGCGGAGGAAGCGCAGCAGAAATTCGGATTCCTGCTGGAGGCGCTCCAGTACGGTGCGCCTCCGCACGGCGGCATCGCCTTCGGCCTGGACCGCATCGTCGCGATGATGGCGGGCGCCGAATCGATCCGCGACGTCATCGCTTTCCCGAAGACGCAGCGCGCCCAGGACCTGCTCGTGCATGCGCCCTCGCCGGTCGACGAGAAGCAGCTGCGCGAGCTCCACATACGCTTGAGAAATCCGGAGAAGAGCTGAGATGAAGGCCGACTGGCTCAAGGAAGCTGCCCGCGCGGGCGTGTTCCATCTGTCGGACGATCCGCGCGCTTTGGCGGCGGAGGCCGCCAAAGCGGGCCTCATGGTGATCTACGTCGATATCGGCCACGCTCACGACAAGGAGCATTTCGCCGAGCACGTGGCCGAGGCTATGCGCTTCCCCGATCCGCCCGGCGATTGGAGCGCCTTCGCGAACGGCCTGAAGGACCTCGCCTGGATGCCGTCGAAAGGCTGGGTCGTGATCCTGGAGAAGAGCAAGCACTTTGCCGGCGGTCACGGTCACGAGTTCAAGGAAGCGATGGGCGCGATGAGCGCCGCGGCCGGCCATTGGCGGGCGCAAGGCAAGCCCTTCTGGACTTTCGTCGGCGGGCCCGAGGGCTGGAAGTCGGGCTGGCCGGAGATGCCGGTCTAGGGTTCCAGTCCCATCGCTTTCCGGAACTCCCGCCGGATTTCCTCCGGCTGGCCGTAGTGCCACCTGAAGTCGTCGAGCAGGTTTTTCCAGAACGGATGCGCGCGGTACTGCGCGAGCGTCATGCCCTCCGTGTAGAGCCTGCGCCCGATATTGGGCAGCTCGACGCTCCGGTTGCGCGCCGGGTCGCGGATCAGGCCCTTGGGATCCTTGCCGCCCGCGACCGCGTCGAGATCCTTGAACAATTGCTTGCGCATGAGCGAGATGCCGCGGTCGCTCGCGCCCAGGTTCTCCTTCGTCCGGTCGGCAATGCGGCCCTGGCCGACCCAGGCGACGATGTCCTGGTTGACGACGTGGCTGGTGATCCAGCGCCCCGTGCGCGGATCCTTGATCGGGCTGGTCCACGCCGGGATCCTCTGCTGCTCGTAGGGCTCGGCTTCCCTGGGCACGCGGATGAACGACCAGGTCACCGAAAGCAGATTCTCGTCGTCGATCGGCACGCGCCACTCGAAGTGCTCGCCGAGAAAGAATCCGTTCGGCCACAGGCACACGCGTCCCACCGTCCACAGCGGATCGCTTTCGTCGGCGCCTTCGCGCACGCGCTTGTAGACGAATCCGAAGTCGAACTCGTCGAAGCCGAGCTTGAGGTGGGTCGGCGCGTAGGGCCCTGTCCTGCCTTCGAGGCGCGCCTTCCAGTTCTCGTGCATCCATTCGAAATGCACCGGGTCGATCGAGTTCTCCTGCGCCTGGAGCCAGTTGCACGGCACCTCGGCGAACACGATCTGCACGAAACCGTTCTTCCAGGAAAAAGGCTCCCAGTCGGGCAGGAGCGGCGCGGGCTGGGGCCCGAGATAGGCCCAGAGCAGCCCAGCCTTCTCACGCACCGGGTAGGCGGTGGTGCGTATTCTTTTCTTCAGGCGCTCCTGCGGGTCGAATTTCTCCTCGAAGGGCTGCGCGATGCAGCGGCCCTGCTCGTCGTAAGTCCAGCCGTGGTAGTGGCAGCGCAGCCCGCAGCGCTCGACGTAGCCGTAGGCGAGATCTGCCGCGCGGTGCCGGCACTGCCGCGCGATCAGGCCGCAGGTGCCGGAAAGGTCGCGGTAGACGACGAGATCCTCGCCCATGATGCGCACCGGCTTGATCGGGTTGCTGTCCAATTCGCTCGCCGCGGCAACCGGGTGCCAGTAGCGGCGCAGCAGCGCCCCCATCGGCGTCCCGGCGCCGACCTGGGTGAGGGTGCGATTTTTCTCGGCGGTGAGCATCCGTGGGGCTATTATTCCTCCGGTCCCGGAATATGACCACTGTTTACAAGATTCCCCGCTCGGTGCTGGTGGTGATCCACACGGCCGACCTGCAGGTGCTGATGATGGAGCGCACCGGATGGAAGGACTTCTGGCAATCGGTCACGGGAAGCGTCGCGAGCGAGGCGGAGCCGCTGCGGGACACGGCGATCCGCGAGGTGCGCGAGGAAACGGGACTCGACGCGACCCGCTACGACTTGCGCGATTGGGAAATCGAGAACCGCTTCGAGATCTTCAAGAGGCACCGGAGCCGCTACGCTCCCGGAGTCACGCACAACGTGGAGCGCGTGTTCAGCATCGCCGTGCCGCGACCGCTCGCGGTCACCCTCGATCCCGCCGAGCACTCGAGCTTCAAGTGGCTGCCCTGGCGCGAGGCCGCCGCGCTCACGCTCTCGTGGACCAACCGCGACGCGATTCTCGCGCTTCCGCAGAGAACGGGCGTCAGCGCGGAGTAAGCCGGCGCGCTTGCGCCGGAACGCGCCGCTGCGGCATGCTGTCGTCATGTTGATGAAGCCGACCGCGCGACGTTTTCTGCGGACCCTGCCGGTCGCGATCCTCGCACTCGCCGCGCAGGGCCTGTCGTGCTCCGCACCCGCGCAGGAAATCAGCATCCACACGGCGCGTGACGGCGACTTCGTCACGGTGTCCGCCTCCGCCGTCATGCAGGTGCACCTGGGCGTCGCCTGGGCCGTGCTTTCCGACTACGATCACCTCGCCAAGTTCATCCCCGACCTGGAAACCTCTCGCGTTCTCTCCCGGGACGGGAACCGGGTCCGGGTCGAGCAGAAGGGCGACGTCGGGTTCTTCTTCTACCGGCAGCCGGTCAACGTGGTGCTCGACGTTCTCGAGGAGCCGCCGACGCGGATCACCGCGCGCGGAGTGGAGGGCAACGTGCGCCAGCTCGAGACGCGCTACGAGCTAGAGCCTCTGACCTCGGGGGTGAAGCTGGAGTACGTGGGACGCTTCGAGCCGGATTTTTCCATTCCTCCCCTGATCGGGATGCCGATCCTCGGAAAGGTCTTCGCGCGCAGATTCCGCTCGATGGTCGAGGAAATCCGGAGGCGCGACGCGCTCGCGCAACGCGCCCCCGAGCAATGAAAGGGCGGCGCAACCCCCGCGCCGCCCTCGCGCCGGCTCAGAACTTGTAGATGCCCTGGATGCCCAGGGTCTGCAGGGTCTTCGCGCTCGAGCCGTCCGAATCGACGAAGACCGCGTTGTTGGCCCGGTCTCCGCGGATCTCGCCGCGCAGCTCGACGCTGCTGTTGGGCAGGTACGACACCGTGGCAGTTACCTCGGTGTACTTCGTGCCGCCGCCGGTGGCGAAGTGGAAGCCCTGCTTGTCGTCGAACATCTCGGCGCGCCCGACGATGCGCCATTTCGGCGCGAACATGTAGGTGAAGTAGCCCGCTGCGCCGTTGTACTTCGCCGAGCCGGCTGGCGTGTCGTCCTGCGAAACGTACAGGACCTCCGCGCCCGCGCTCATCGAGTTGCTGATGATGTAGTTTGCAACCGCGTCGACCGCGTTGCGCGCGCCCTGGGGACCGACTCCGGTCTGCGTTCCGGGAGGCGTCGCGGACTCGGTGCCGAAGTACCCGGAGACGCTGATCGTGAGCGGCTTGATCGGGTTGAGCGTTGCGCCGGCCTCGAGCGTCTTGCCCCGGTTTCCGTCGGTCATCTGGTCCCAGCCGTTGTTCAGGCCGCCGTATACGGTCACCGTGTCGCTAGGCGCATAGCTCGCGCGCACGCCGGTGTGCGTGAACGGTATGGCGCCGAAGAGGATGGAGCGCGAGATCGTCGTGTTGCCGGTGCTCGCGATCACCTCGGTTCCGGCGAGGGTGGTGAACTTGCCCGCCATCAGGGTCAGGGCGCCGGTCGAGTACTGTCCGTACGCCTGGGTGAGGTCGAACATCGAGGTGCCGGGACCGGTGCCCTCCGGGAAGGAGTGGATCACCTGGGCATCCGAGCCTGCGGTGATATTGACCAGCCCGCCGAAACCCTCCTTGGGCTGCTTGCCCACGGTCAAGCCGAACTGATGCAGCTCGAAGGAGTTGTTCTGCGCGTCGAACACCCTGAACTGGGGCGTGGCCTCGATGTTCCTGTTGGCGTACGAATACCCCGCGTCGATGTAGCCGTTCATGCTGATTCCGGATGCGTCGAGCACCTGCCCGAGCGTGGGTGTCCTAGCCTGCGCCAGAACGGTGGCGGGAGCCGCGAGTGCGGCCGAGACTGCCGATGCGATCAGAAGCTTCTTCATGTTGAGCGTCCTTTCGTGGTGGAAATAAACAGCTGTTTTTTTCAACTGGAGGCTTTGCGTTTCAACACTGCCGGGCTGCTCGAACCAGCCGGGTCGTCCGCGGGCTCTCGCCCCGGACGCCCTCCCCCTTTTACTGCCAATCCCGACCAACGTTTCAGAGTTCGCTCGTACTGCTCTCCTCGAAAATGTGAAAAATTTCCGGAGCTGCGACCCCGGAGGCCCGCAAGCTTAGACCGAAACAGGTTTTTTTTGCAACTATCGCCCCTGCGGGTTGCCCGCGACGCGCGGGGCCTCCTCCGATCGGACTTCGGAACCGGAGCGCGTTTTCTGACAGAATGCTCCCAGTCCGGCGCGTCCGTACCCGGCGCAAGGAACTCAAGCGTGAAACTGCACGTCGTCACCTACAACATCCACAAGGGCTTCTCGCAGTTCAACCGCCGCATGATGATCCACGAGCTGCGCGATCATCTGCGCTCGCTCGACGCGGACATCATCTTCCTCCAGGAAGTGCAGGGTCAGCACCGGCGGCACGCCGCGCGCTTCGACGACTGGCCCGACGAGCCCCAGTACGAATTTCTCGCGCACGAAGTCTGGAGCGACTACGCCTACGGGCGCAACGCCGTGTACGACAACGGCCACCACGGCAATGCGATCCTGAGCCGCTATCCGATCGTGCGCGCGGAGAACCAGGACATCTCCACGCACAACCTGGAGCAGCGCGGCATGCTGCATTGTGAAATCGAGGTTCCGGGCTCCGGCCTGCCTCTGAACTGCGTCTGCCTGCATCTCTCCCTGCACGAGCGCGGGCGTCGCCACCAGGTCGGCGCGCTGATCGAGCGGATGCAGCGCAAGGTGCCGTCGCGTACGCCGCTCGTCGTCGCGGGAGACTTCAACGACTGGCGCAACTTCGCCGGCAGGCGCCTCGCCGACGCGCTCGGCCTGCGCGAGGCGCTTGCCGACCACTGGGGCAGGCCGGCGCGCAGTTTCCCGAGCGCCTTTCCGCTGCTGCGCCTGGACCGCATCTACGTCCGCGGGTTCCAGGTGGAGCACACGCAGACGCACCGCGGCGCCGCCTGGGCGCGCCTCTCGGACCACGCCGCGCTCTCGGCCCACCTGCAGCTCGAGTGAAGTCGCCGGCATGGCGGCCGAGTTCCTGCCGGGAAACCGCCTGACCCTGCTGCGCTCGGGCGTGGAGTATTTTCCCGCGCTCGAGGCGGCGATACGCGGAGCACGGAGCGCGATTTTCCTGGAGACCTACATCTACTCGGGCGATGCGACCGGCAGGCGGGTCACGCGCGCCCTGTGCGACGCCGCCTCGCGCGGCGCCGCCGTCCATGTGCTCGTCGACGGGTTCGGTTCGCGCGACATGCCGGAGGCGTTCACGCGCGAGCTGCGCGAGGCCGGTGCGCGCGTGCTCGTGTTCCGCCCGCAGATCTGGCGACTGCGGCGCATGCATCGCAAGCTCGCGGTCGCCGACCACGTCGCATTCATCGGCGGCATCAACGTCATCGACGACGCGGATACGCCCGGGCAGAAGCCGCCGCGCCACGATTTCGCCGTGAAGATCGAGGGACCCCTGGTCGGGCCGGTCCGGCGCGAGGCCGAGCGGCTGTGGAACCGCGTGGCGCTCGCGAGGCTCAGGCCGCGCTGGCGCGTCAGGGCCGGGAGCGACCACGGCCCGGAAGTGAAAGGCGGCCAGCGCGCGGCGCTCCTGGTGCGCGACAATCTGCGCCATCGCCGCAGCATCGAGGCCGCCTACCTGGAGGCGATGGAATCGGCGGCCGGGGAAATCATCATCGCGAACGCCTATTTCCTTCCGGGCAGGCGATTCCGGCGCGCGCTCGTCCGCGCCGCGGCGCGCCGGGTGCGGGTGGTGCTGCTCCTCCAGGGACGGGTCGAATACCTCGTGCTGCACTACGCCACGCGGGCCCTGTACGGCGCCCTGCTCGAGGCGGGCGTGGAGATCCACGAGTACACGCGCAGCTTCATGCATGCCAAGGTCGCAGTCATCGACGGCCGCTGGGCGACGGTCGGCTCGTCCAACATCGATCCGTTCAGCCTGATGCTCGCCCGCGAAGCGAACGTGGTCGTCGAGGACCGCCGCTTTGCGGGCCGTTTGCGGGAACAGCTGCAGGCGGACATCGAGCACGGCGCGCGCGTCGTGAGCCGGAGGCGCTGGTCCCACGGGCCCCTGTGGCGGCGCGTTTCCTATTGGATCGGCTACGGGATTGCGCGCCTCGCCATCGGCGTGTTCGGCCTGGGAGGGCGGTTTTGACGGCCGCGCGCCCGCGAGGGTAGAGTTGAGATTCCCCGGTCTTCCGTCGCCCCGAGCCTTGCCCTCGGGGCGGCGCGGCATTCCTGTTTGGGAGGGCAGATCTCATGGCGAAGTACTCGACGGAATCCATCCGCACCATCGCTCTCGTCGGCCATACCGGCGCCGGCAAGACCACCCTCGCCGAGGCGCTGCTCGCGAAATCGGGCGCCATCCCCGCGGCGGGCAGCGTCGAGCGCGGCAACACGGTCTGCGACTTCGATCCGCTGGAGAAGGAATACCGGCATTCGCTCAATTCAGCGATCGTCAATTTCACCTGGAAGGGCACGCATATCCACCTGATCGACACGCCCGGGTCGCCCGACTTCATGGGGCAGGCGATCGGCGCGCTCGCCGCGGTCGAGACCGCCGTGGTAGTGGTCAACGCCGAGACTGGGGTGCAGCTCGCCACCGACCGCATGCTCAAGTGGGCGGCAAAGAGGAACCTGTGCCGCATGATCGTCGTCAACCGCATCGATGCCGAGAACGCCGACCTGCCCGAGGTGCTGGCGCGCATCCAGCAGGCGGTCGGCAAGGAGTGCCTGCCGATCAACCTTCCCGCCAAGGGCGGGAAAGACGTGGTCGACTGCTTCTTCAATCCGTCGGGTGAAGCGGATTTTTCGTCGGTGGAAGCGGCGCATTCGGCGCTCGTCGACCAGGTGGTGGAGGTGGACGAGAAGTTGATGGAGAAGTATCTCGAGAAGGGCGAAGTCGCCCCCGAGGAGCTGCACGCGCCCTTCGAGAAGGCGCTGCGCGAAGGGCACCTGATCCCGGTGTGCTTCGCCTCGGCGAGGAACGGCGCCGGAGTGGAAGCGCTGCTCGACATCGTCGTGAACCTCGCGCCGAACGCCACCGAGGGAAACGCACCCCCGTTCCTGAAGGGCGAAGGGGCGGGCGCTCAGGAGTTCTTCGCCGTGCCGGGCGCGAAAGCCCACGTGCTCGCGCACGTCTTCAAGGTGATGATCGATCCCTTCATCGGCAAGGTCGGGATTTTCCGGGTGCACCAGGGCACGCTCACGCCCAACACCCAGCTCTTCGTCGGCGACGGCCGGCGCCCCTTCAAGGTCGGGCACCTGTTCACGATACAGGGCAAGGACTACGTCGAGACGGACGCGCTCGTACCGGGGGATATCGGCGCGGTGACCAAGGTCGAGGAGATCGAGTTCGACCGCGTGCTGCACGATTCCCACGACGAGGACCACATCCACCTGCGCCCGCTCGAATTTCCCGTGCCGATGCACGGCATCGCGGTCGAGACCAAGAAAAAGGGCGACGAGCAGCGCCTGTTCGAAGTGCTGCACAAGCTCGAGATGGAGGATCCCTGCTTCAAGCTCGAGCGCCACGCGACCACCAACGAGACCGTGATCCGGGGCCTTGGCGAGCTGCACATGCGCGCCAAGCTCGACAAGATGCTGCAGCAGTACAAGATGGAGCTCACCGTCAAGCCGCCGAAGATCCCCTACCGCGAAACCATCACTCGGGTGGCCGAAGGCCACTGCCGCCACAAGAAGCAGACCGGCGGCGCGGGGCAGTTCGGCGAGGTGTTCCTGCGGGTCGAGCCTCTGCCGCGCGGCAAGGGCTACGAATTCGTCGACAAAGTGAAGGGCGGCGTCATTCCCAACGTCTTCATCCCGGCGGTGGAGAAGGGCGTGAGGATGGCGCTGGATTCGGGCGTGATCGCGGGGTACCCGGTGCACGACATCCGGGTCACTGTATACGATGGCAAGCACCACGCCGTCGACTCCAAGGAAGTCGCGTTCGTCTCGGCGGGGAGGAAAGCGATCATCGACGCCTTCGCCAAGGCCGGGCCGATCGTGCTCGAGCCCATCGTCCACATCGAAATCAACGCGCCCGACAAATACATGGGCGACCTCACCTCCGACCTGTCGGGCAAGCGCGGCCAGGTCAACGGCACCGACTCGGCCGGCGGAGAAATGATGGCCATCAAGGGCATCGCGCCGCTATCGGAGTTGTCGGACTACCAGACGCGGCTGAAGTCGGTGACGGGCGGGCAGGGCGCCTACTCCATCGAATTCTCGCACTATGCGCCCGTGCCGCCGCACACCCAGGCGCAGCTCGTGAGCAAGCACAAGCAGCCGGTGGAGGAAGAGCAGTAAGAAAAACCCTCGAATCATCTTCCGCGGCGACGCGTGCGCGGCTCGTCCAGCGGGGTTGCTTGACCCGCTACAGGGTACGGGAAATACTAGTCACTTGTGCGAAGGACCGGCTGAACTTTGCGGGACGATGAGCATGCCCGATCGTGATCGCGTCATCCGGCGCACCGCCCCCGTGGAGCGGCGCGTCGACGCCATCCAGGCGGTGCTCGACGAGCGCGGCCTCGATGCCACGCCGGCCGTCGAGGAGTTGAGCCACGTTGCCCAGGAGCAGTGGATCCCGCGCAACGGTGCCCGCGTCGTGGCCAGGGCCTGGGTCGATCCCGCGTTTCGCGCGCGCCTGCTCGCCGATGGCCGGGCCGCGGTCGCCGAGCTCGGCCTCACGATGCCGAAGCACCACCGGCACCTGGTGGTGCTGGAGAACACGCCAACGGTGCAGAACGTCATCTGCTGCACGCAGTGCTCGTGCACGGCGTACTCGATCATCGGGCTGCCGCCGGACTGGTACAAGGACCTCGAGTACCGCGCGCGCGTGGTCCGGGAGTCGCGTACCGTGCTGAAGGAGATGGGGCTGGACTTGCCCCCGGAGATCGAGATTCGCGTCTGGGACACCACGGCGGATACGCGCTACATGGTGCTGCCCGTGCGGCCGCCCGAAACCGCCGGCTGGCCGGAGGAAAAGCTGGCCGACATCGTCACGCGCGACGGCATGATCGGCGTCGCGCGGCTCTAGCGGGAGTCCCGTCATGGACGGCATGCACGACCTGGGCGGCAGGCAGGGTTTCGGCGCG
>DASSJA010000226.1:0-2192 GCA_035691445.1 Burkholderiales bacterium
AACAACGGCGAGAATGAGCCGCGCAATATCAAGACCAAGGACGGCAAACTCGACGCGACTTACCAGTTACCGGCGGGCTTTCGCCTCGGCGGCGGCGTCGAGGTGGTGGAAAAGACGCGCAACAGCCCTCCCGTGCGCTCGGTTGGCTTTCGGGAGACGACCGATGAGAACATCTACAACGTGAATCTGCGCCGCGCAATCGGCGAGGCGGCCACTGGCTCGGTGGCGCTCGTACACAGTAAACGCTACGGCTCCGACTTTCTCACCAACACTTTCTTTGGCGGGGCGGTCTACAGCAACGCCATCGCGCCGCTGCATCTCGCCGACCGAGATCGCGACACCGTGCGCTTCGTCCTCAACTGGACCCCGACCGAGCCGTTGGCGATAAACCTCAGGACCGACGTTTCGCAGGACAACTACTCGGGCCGCACCACGACCGGCTTCGAGCTCGGACCGCGCAAGGGCACGGGGCAGTTCTTCTCACTCGATGGTGCCTACACTTTCTCCGATCGCTTGCAGGCGAGCGCGTGGGCCTCGCACACCGCGAACACGTACCAGAACGCCACGTGCGTGGAAACCGGGACGCCGCTCGGTTGCACGAATCTGTCCGCGTCGCCGGTGTGGAGCGACAAGCTGGCCAACATCGACAATTCATTCGGTGTCGGACTGCGCGGCCAGCCGACGGCGCAGATCAAGGCCGGGGTCGACTACGTGCAATCGAAGGTGCGCGACAGCATGATGCTCATCGCCGAAACAGCTACCGGCACGGCGAGCGGGATCACGAGCTTCCTGCCCGAGATCAATACTCGCGTTACGACGCTCAAGCTGTACGCTGAATACGCGTTGCGACGCGACTCCGGCGTGCGCGTGCAGTACGTCCATGACCGCTACGCGACCGACGACTGGACCTGGCAGAACTGGCGGTATAGCGACGGCACGACGGTCACCCAGGATCCGAACCAGACGGTCAATTTCATCGGCGTGTCGGTCTACTTCCGCTTTTGACGAGGATTTGACCTCGGTCAAATCGGCCGGGGCGCCGGCCTGGACAATCCTCCGCCAAGGAGGTTCGTCATTCATGAAAGCGAGCGACGCCGCGGTGCCGGTGCCCGGGTACCTCGAGCGCATCTACTGGTGGGCGTACGTGCGCCCCGGCGCGGTGAAACTCTTCGAGCGCCAGTGGCTGGTGAACCTGATCCTCTGGGGAAATTTCGGCCGCCTGCGCGACGCGGCGCTCGACGCGCTCGGCGCGCGGCTCGGCGGACGCACGCTGCAGATCGCCTGCGTGTACGGCGACCTCACCGAGCGGCTGCGCCGGCGCCTCACGCCCGGCGGCAGCCTCGACGTGCTCGACGTGCTGCGGGTGCAGCTCGAGAACCTGAGTCGCAAGCTGCCGGGCGATCCGCGCGTGGGCCTCATCCAGGGCGATAGCGCCGCGCTCGACATTCCCTCGGAAAGCTACGACCGCGCGCTGCTCTTCTTCCTGCTGCACGAGCAGCCGGAGGACGTCCGCCGCCGCACGCTCGCCGAGGCGGTGCGGGTTCTCAAGCCCGGCGGCCGGCTGGTCATCGTCGACTACCACCGCCCGCGCCGCAGGCATCCGCTCTACCTGCCGATGGCGGCGATCCTGAGGACGCTCGAGCCCTTCGCGATGGACCTGTGGCGCCATGAAGTCGCCGACTGGCTTGCGCAACCGCTGCGGGTGGAAAAGGCCACGCTGTTCGGCCGGCTGTACCAGGTACTGAAGCTGAGGAAAGCCTGACCCCGCCTTTCTGGAACAATACGCCCCGTGCTGGAGGCGAGGGATCTGCAATGCGAGCGGGCCGGGCGCAAGCTCTTCGACGGGCTGTCGTTCTCGCTCGCCCCGGGAGAGCTGCTGCGCATCGCCGGGCCGAACGGCAGCGGCAAGACCAGCCTGCTGCGCATCCTCTGCGGCCTGCTCACGCCGAGCCGCGGCGAAGTGCGCTGGAAGGGCGAGCCCGTGGCGGCGCTGCGCGAGGACTTTTCCCGGGAGCTCGTCTACCTCGGGCATGCGCCCGCGGTGAAGGACGATCTCACGCCCGCCGAGAACCTCGACATCGCCTGCCGGCTCGCCGGAATTTCGTTCACGCGGCAGGAGCTCTCTCTCGCGCTGGAAGGCTTTGCCGTGCCGGATCGCCCGGTGCGCAGGCTGTCGCAGGGCCAGCGGCGGC
>DASSJA010000227.1:0-6504 GCA_035691445.1 Burkholderiales bacterium
GGAAAGCCGGCGATCAACAATCACGCGCTGTTTCGCGACGGCCTGGTCGAGGTCCAGGACGAAGGCAGCCAGCTGCTGGCGTGGCTGGTCGCGCCGCGGCGCGGCGAGATGATCGTCGACTTCTGCGCGGGCGCGGGCGGCAAGACTCTTGCGCTCGGCGCACTCATGCGCTCGACCGGCCGGCTCTATGCCTTCGACATCTCTCCGAGGCGCCTGGCGGGCCTGAAGCCGCGGCTCGCCCGCTCGGGGCTCTCGAACGTCCATCCGCAGCGCATAGAAGGCGCGAACGACGCGCGGGTGAAGCGTCTCGCCGGCAAGATCGACCGCGTTCTCGTGGACGCGCCCTGCAGCGGGCTGGGTACCCTTCGGCGCAATCCCGACATGAAATGGCGCCAGACCCCTCAGGGCGTGGCCGAGCTCGTCGAGAAGCAGGACGCGATACTCGCGGGGGCCGCGCGGCTGGTGAAGCCCGGAGGACGGCTCGTCTACGCGACCTGCAGCATTCTGGACGAGGAAAATCGCGGAGTCGCCGAAAGGTTTCTGGCCGGCCATGCGCATTTCCATCTGAAGCCGGCGGGCGGCGTGCTTGAGAAAGAGCGGATCGCCCTCAATATGGAGGAGTATCTCGAGCTCTGGCCTCACGTGCACGGCACCGACGGCTTTTTCGCGGCGGTCTTCGAGCGCGCCGCATGAGACCGTTTCGCAACGCCGGGACGGGGCGGCGCGCAGATATGCGGAATTCCTGAGCTCGCCAAAGGGAATGTCGGAGGCTTTTTTAAGGGAATCCCCCGGATGGGCAAGACCATGAAGAAGATCGGGAAATCGAGGCCGGCCCCTGCGAGCACTATGTCCTTGCCCTTTGCCCGGATTCACGTAGAATCCGCCAAATCCAGGTGGGGGGAGCTCGATGGAGGCGTCGATTTTGTTTTCGGGCATTCTTGATCTCCCGTGGTGGGGCAGCGTTCTGGTCGCGCTGGGGCTCACCCACGTCACCATCGTCAGTGTGACGGTGTTCCTGCACCGGCACCAGGCGCATCGCGCGCTCGAGCTGCATCCCGCGGCGAGCCACTTTTTCCGGCTGTGGCTGTGGCTCACGACCGGCATGGTGACCAAGGAGTGGGCGGCGATCCACCGCAAGCACCACGCCAAATGCGAGACCGCGGAAGACCCGCACAGTCCGCAGGTGCTCGGGCTGCGCAAGGTCCTGCTTCAGGGCACCGAGCTCTACCGGCGCGAATCGTTGAACAAGGAAACGCTCGAGCGCTACG
The DNA here is from genome assembly GCA_035691445.1 of Burkholderiales bacterium. Classification (GTDB taxonomy): domain Bacteria; phylum Pseudomonadota; class Gammaproteobacteria; order Burkholderiales; family SG8-39; genus VBDM01. Next base: position 1,269 of record DASSJA010000227.1, read on the forward strand.
GTCACGGCACGCCGGACGACTGGCTCGAGCGCAATCTGTATACGCGGCACAGCATGCTCGGCATAGGCCTGATGTTCGTCATCGCGGTCGTGCTGCTCGGGCCCATCGGCATAACCGTATGGGCGGCGCAGATGGCGTGGATTCCGTTCTGGGCCGCGGGCGTCATCAACGGTGTCGGCCTCTTCTGGGGCTATCGCAACTGGTCGACCGAGGACGCGAGCACCAACATCGTCCCCTGGGGAATCATCATCGGCGGCGAGGAGCTCCACAACAATCACCACGCCTACGCCACATCGGCCAAGCTTTCCAACAAGTGGTACGAGGTCGACCTCGGCTGGATGTACATCTGCCTGATGGAGGCGCTGGGGCTCGCGCAGGTCAAGAAAGTCGCCCCCACGCCGCGCTTCACGGAAGCGAAGGCGGTCGACTCCGAGACGCTGCAGGCGGTCATCACGCACCGCTACGACGTGCTCGCGAAATACGCCAAGTCCCTGAAGCGGACCTACGCCGAGGAGCTCGGCAAGCTGCGCCGCTTCGCGCCCCACGACGCGCATGTCCTGCAGAGCCTGAAGCGCTGGCTGCACCGCGACGAAAAATCGCTGTGCGAAACCGAGCGCGCCGATCTCAGGAAGGGACTGCTGAAGTCGCGCGCGCTGCATACGGTCTACTCGATGCGCTCGGAACTCGCCACGCTCTGGGAGCGCTCGAGCGCGTCGCGCGAGCAGCTCGTGCACCAGTTGCAGGACTGGTGCCACCGCGCCGAGACCAGCGAAATCCATCCCCTCGTCGAGTTCTCGCGCAGGCTGCGCCGCTACGCCTGACGGCTCCCTCCGCCGAGACGGCGAGGGACTCAGGAAAGTTCCAGAAAGAACCCCCTTCGGATTTCCCCAGGCTTTTTCACCCTTGGCGGCGCTTCGCGGTAGGATAGCGGCGCTGCAGCTCTCGGGGAGGACCACTTAACCGGGAAAGAAAGGGGTACCAGATGAAAAGTCTCATGGCAATCGCGGCATCCTTGTTGATCGCCTCGCCGGTTCTTGCCCAGGTCAAACCCTGCGAGGAGCTCAAGGGCGAGATCGACACGAAGATCAAGAACAACGGCGTGCCCGCCTTCACGACGACGATCGTGGACAAGGACGCCGCCGAGGACGGCAAAGTCGTCGGGACCTGCGACGGTGGAACGAAGAAGATCGTGTACAAGCGAGGCGAGGCGGAACCCGCTCCCGCTGCAAGCTCCGCCCCGGCCGCAAGTCCTGCTCCGGCCGCGGCGCCAGCCCCCGCCGCAGAAAAAAGCCCGCGATAGCGGGCTTTTTTTCACGTCGTCGGGTGGGACGACGTCCAGCCGGCGCGGGCCGCCGGCCTACTTGATCTTGGCTTCCTTGTAGACGACGTGCTTGCGCGCCCTGGGGTCGTACTTCTTGATTTCCATCTTGTCGGGCATGGTGCGCTTGTTCTTGGTCGTGGTGTAGAAATGGCCGGTTCCGGCGGTGGACTCGAGCTTGATTTTCTCCCGCATGGTCGCTGCTCCCGGTCAGATCTCGCCGCGCTCGCGCAGCTCTTTCAGCACCGCGTCGATGCCTTTCTTGTCGATGAGGCGCACGCCGGCGTTGGAGATGCGCAGGCTCACCCAGCGCTTCTCGCTTTCCACCCAGAAGCGGCGATACTGCAGGTTGGGATAGAACCGGCGTATGGTCTTGTTGTTCGCGTGGGAGACGTGGTGTCCCACCTGGGGTTTCTTGCCCGTTACCTGGCAGACGCGAGCCATGGACCGCTCCGATGCGAAAGGGGCGAATTATAGGTGAGAAAGCCGAGCGACATCAAGGCCGGAGTCACAGCAGGCCGCGCTCGGCGAAGGACATCGTGCGGGTTCCCGCCACGATGAAATGGTCCAGCACCTGGACGTCGACCAGGGCCAGCGCGCTCTTGAGCGAGCGGGTGAGGATCTCGTCGGCGTGGCTCGGCTCGGCGACTCCCGAGGGATGGTTGTGCGCGAAGATGACGGCGGCCGCGTTGTGCTTGAGCGCGCACTTCACGACCTCGCGCGGGTAAACGCTCGTCTGGGTCAGCGTGCCGTGGAACAGCTCCTGGCAGGAGATCACGCGGTGCTGCGCGTCGAGCAGCAGCACCGCGAAGACTTCCTGCTCGCGTCCTGCGAGCGCAAGGCGCAGATAGTCGCGCACCGCGCGTGGCGAGGACAAGGCGTCGCGCGAGGACAGGTCTTCCTTGAGGGCCCGCCGCGCGAGCTCGGGCGCCGGCTTCAGTTGCGCGAGCTTGGCGCTGCCCAGGCCCGGTGTTTCGGCGAGATCCGCGGCACCTTCGAGCAGGGCCGAGACCGAGCCGAAGCGCTCGAGCAGTTGCCGCGCCAGATCCACCGCGCTCTTCCCCTTCACGCCGGTGCGCAGCAGGATCGCGAGCAGCTCGGCGTCGGCGAGGGACGAAGGACCCAGCGCGAGGAGCCGCTCGCGCGGCCGCTCCTGCGGAGGCCAATCGGTGATCGCCATGAAATTCGCTTAGAATCCTCGTTTTGCGCTTAACGCAGGATGCGGGACTCGAGATGACCGGCGTTTCCGGAAAGAAGATCCTGCTGGGGATAACCGGCGGCATCGCCGCGTACAAGGCCGCCGAGCTGACGCGCCTTTTCGTAAAGGCGGGCGGCGACGTGCGCGTCGTCATGACCGACGCCGCCTGCCGTTTCGTCACTCCGGCGACCCTGCAGGCGCTGTCCGGCAAGCCGGTTTTCACCGATATGTGGGACCCGCGCGTCGCCGACGGCATGGGCCACATCGAGCTGTCGCGCGACCGGGACGTCATCGTGGTCGCGCCCGCGACGACCGATTTTCTCGCCAAGCTCGCGAACGGCCTCGGCGACGACCTGCTCTCGGCGCTGTGCCTCGCGCGCCGCGCCCCGCTGCTGGTCGCCCCGGCGATGAACGTCGAGATGTGGCGGAACGCGGCGACGCAGCGCAACGTCGGGCTTCTGCGCGCAGACGGCGTCGTCGTCCTCGGTCCGACCGAGGGCGACCACGCCGACCGCGAGGGCGGCATGGGGCGGATGCTCGAACCCGAGGAGATCTTCGCCGAGGTCGCGGCCGCGCTCGGCCCCAAGGCGCTTTCCAAAAAAAAAATCCTGATCACGGCCGGCCCGACCTATGAGCCGATCGACACGGTAAGAGGGGTCACCAACCAGAGCTCGGGCAAGATGGGCTACGCTGTGGCTCAGGCGGCCGTCGAGGCGGGAGCGGAGGTCACGCTGGTTTCCGGCGCGACGGCGCTCGACGCTCCGTCCGGTGTGCAGCGCGTGGACGTGCTCACCGCGGGCGAGATGCACAAGGCGGTGATGGCCAGGGCGAAGCAAGCCGACGTGTTCATCGCCGTCGCCGCGGTCGCCGACTACCGTCCCGCGGATCCCAAATCGCACAAGATCAAGCGCGGCAACGGCCACCTCAACCTCGAGCTCGCGCCGAATCCGGACATCCTCGCCGACGTCGCGGCCCTGAAGGGTCCGTTCTGCGTCGGCTTCGCCGCCGAGACCGAGGACTTGATGGAGAACGCCCAGGCGAAACGCAGGAACAAGGGCATCCCGCTGCTCGCGGCGAATCTCGCGCAGGAGACTTTCGGCAGGGACACGAACGCGCTCACCCTGTTCGACGACGACGGCGTGCACGAGCTCGCGCACGCGCCCAAGATCGCGCTCGCGCGGCAGCTGGTCGCGCACATCGCCAGGATGCTGCCCAGGCGCTAGAGCCCCCGGCATTTGACGACTCTCGACCTCAAGATCCTCGACCCGCGGCTGCGTGAGGCGATGCCCCGCTACGCGACCGCCGGGGCGGCGGGCCTCGACCTGCGCGCCTGCATCGACAAGCCTCTGGTCCTCGCCCCGGGCGCCGCCGAGCTCGTCCCGAGCGGCATCGCCATCCACCTTTCCGATCCGGGACTCGCCGCCCTGGTGCTGCCGCGCTCAGGGCTCGGGCACAAGCACGGCATCGTGCTCGGCAACCTGGTCGGGCTGATCGATTCCGACTACCAGGGGCAGGTGATGGTGTCCGTCTGGAACCGCTCCGGCGTTCCGTTCACCATCAACCCGCTGGACCGGATCGCGCAGCTCGTCGTGGTTCCGGTCGTGCAAACGCGGCTGAACGTCGTGGAGGAGTTCACCGAGAGCGGACGCGGCGCGGGCGGGTTCGGAAGCACCGGCAAAGCCTGACCCGGGGATCCGCCGCGGAGGTCCATGCAGGGCTGGCGTCGGGGTTCCCGGAAGCGACGCGCTCACTCGATCTTGGCCCCCCGATCGAGCAACAGCTGCCGGAGCACCGATCTATGGCAGCGCGACTCGTCTTCGCAGTAACAGCCAACCGAGAAATTGGCCTCGTGCGACAAGGCCGCCAGCACGTCGAGCACCCGGCTGTTCTCCGGCCTCGCCATCTCGGCGCGATACCGGTTCACAAAGCCGCCCCATTGGCGCGGGGTCTCGGAGCTCAGGGCCAGCTTGACCGCCTGCGGCGAGGGCGCGAGGTTGGGAAACCAGACGTCGTACCAGTTGCCCGACGAGAATTTCGACTTCGGAACGCCGCGCGGCGGGCGCCTCACGGTGCCGATTCGCAAGCCTTCGCGCGGACCCCTCTCGGTACCCAGTCGGACGATTCGAATCGCCATCGCTCTGCGCGGATCGTGCCGGGCGCTATCCGATGATCACGGCTGGGGCCGCCTCGCATTGAACGCCTGCTGCTCGGACGAGCCGGGCAGGCCCGCGACGCGCCCGAGCCAGGGCAGCGACGAGCGCTTCCATACATGGAACGCGGGCTCCAGCGCCGCGCGCTGCTTCACGCACCCCGTTCGAATGATCACGTGGGTGGCATTCTCCGGTGCCGTGGCGAACAACGGGGTCCCGCACTCGGGACAAAAGGCCTGAACTCTCCTTGCGCCGCTGTCGGCCACCTTGACGTACCGCTTCGGCTCCCCGCGGAGCGCGAATGACTCGATGGGGGCCGGGACCGCCACCCGGAAGGGCGAGCCCGAGAGTATCTGGCAGTCGGTGCAATGACAGACCATCACGCGCGCCGGATCGACTTCCGCGGTGAAGGTGATGAGGCCGCAATGACAGGAGCCTTCGATGTGCATGGTGTGCCTGCGAGAAGTGATGGGAGATCACGAGCTCTTTGCGGACGGCCATTTACCGAGAAGTATGACATAGTGAAGCTGGCCGCCCACCCCGACGACGCCGAGTAGGAACGAAAACAGC